>NZ_JASJFF010000487.1:0-5772 GCF_030065435.1 Microcystis sp. M53603_WE2 | reverse complement strand
CAGGGAAAAAGTCCCGGAATTTTCCCCCCAATCACTCCAAAGGTCGGCACTGTTTGAGGGAAAACAAGTCTAAAAACCCTATCCAACAAGGTTTTTAGATTTATTCAGCAAACCCTACATAAGTAGCGAAGCAATCGAGGGATAGATGGATAGGTTAGGGTGCATGGGATTTTTCCTCCTTCAAAGCGCACTCTTGAACCCACGGTAACAGTTGTCTTTACAAACAGCAATCTTTTTTAACACTTTTTCCCCAAAATCACTCGATCGGATGAACGCTCAGGGTGATCCTCGATCGGATGGAAACCCCAGGGGACTTGCAGATATAGGTATTTTAAAGAGCTTAATACCGAGGGAGATAGAAAGTCTGGCAATGGACGCGACTACTATTGGCAGTACAAGGGACTTGACATCTTCACCGCACTGAAGTAGATCTTTTGGGCAATCTCCCCTCTCCTAATCCCCAACCCCAATGAATAACCCCCCCGATAGTCCATTCAATTACACAGAGGCTTTTATTGCCCTAGGCACGAGTAATTTTGATCGCTCGGTGCAGTTTTATCGTCAACTGTTGCAACAGGAACCAAACCCCTACCTTGCCCACGTTTATGCGGAATTTAGGCTGATTAACCTTAAATTAGGTCTTTTTTGCCCTAAAGAGTCCCACAGAGAGGAATTTAGCGATTCTAGGGGCAGTGGCATGAGCATTTGTTTCGAGGTGGAGAGTCTCGAAAAAGCCCTCGAGCATTGGAGCGAAATCGGCTATGGTGCTAGGGGAGAAATTAGCCAGGCTTCCCACGGTCCGGAAATCTACATCTATGATCCGGATGGTAATCGTTTAATTTTCCATCAATCCACCGCTAAAACCAATCCTTTCAGGTAGGAACCTTCCGAATGATAGATACTGGTGGGATGGTCCGCCGGTTGGCTTAAACGTGCTAAAATTCGCACTGGGCGAGCCGATTCAATGGCGGCAGCCATGACAGCCCCCTGAAAATGTTCTTCGTTAACCACTTGGGAACAGGAAAAGGTGAAAATAATACCTTGGGGGCGAATTTTCTGGAAAGCTTGGTGATTTAATCTTTTATAAGCCATAACCGCCTGATGACGGGATTGGATACTTTTGGCAAAAGCGGGGGGATCGAGGACAATCAGATCGTAATCCTCCTGACAGTCGCGCAGGAAGTTAAAAACATCGGCGCTGTAGGATTGATGGGGAACTTCACCGAGATTATTCAGGGCGATATTTTTTTCGGTAAGATCGATCGCACCGTGGGAACTATCAACGGAATGGACTAGGGCAGCCCCCGCTTGCATAGCATAGACGGAAAAGCCGCCAGAATAAGAAAAAGTGTTTAAAACCCGTTTATTCTGACAATATTGGGCTAATATTGCTCTATTTTCCCTTTGATCGAGAAAAAATCCCGTTTTTTGTCCCTTTTCCCAATCAATAATAAAGCGATGACCGGATTCTAACACCTCATCGCCAGTTTTTTGACCAAATAAGTATTTATTCTCGGAGATATGGGCGCTTTTCGCCAAAACTGCGGCACTTTTATCGTAAACTGCCCGTAAATTGTCAGCGTAGATAGTTTTCAGACAATCGACAATCAGATCGAGACGTTGGTATAAAGCTAGGGAATAAGCTTGAATAACCGCCGTGCCATTGTACCAATCGACGATTAAACTGGGTAAACCGTCTCCTTCAGCGTTAATTAAACGATAACAGTTAGTTTTCGGGTTATCCACTAAACCGATTTGTTGCCGCAGCTGATAGGCATTCTGGAATTTTTCGAGAAATAATTGAGCAATATCGCTGACTTTTTGGAAAGAAAGAATTTTAACGGCAATATTGCTAGGATTATACAGTCCAGTGGCTAGATATTCGCCTCGATCGCTATAAACCTCTACGATAGCACCCTCTTTGACTTCCCCCTCCATCTCTTTAATCGCCCCAGAAAATATCCAAGGATGGAATCGTTTAACAGCATCAATTTTATGGTTTCTCAGGATAATTTTCGCTAAATCTGGCATGGATAAAGAATCAGGGTTGATAGCTGACGGCTACTAGATAATTCTATTATCCCCTGCCAGCAGCACAAAACCATGGTTTGTTATCCCTCGATCGAGTGGCATCAAAGCAAGTCCCAACAATCGAGGGATAATCAGAGGGAATTCTCGCCTATAATAAGTTAGATTTTAGCGATAGTCCCTCGACAAATGCCAAGAAAAAGTGATGCTGCCGGTGGTTTAAGTTTATGGTTTCAGCGTTTGGGGGCTGCCGGTTTGTTAGCGGGACAAACTTTTTTACATATTCTTAATGGCAAAATCCACCGGCGTAATACTCTGGAACAAATGAGTATTGTGGGGCCAGAATCCTTGACAATTGCCCTAATTACTGCTGCTTTTGTGGGTATGGTTTTCACTATTCAGGTAGCCAGAGAATTTATTTTTTTTGGGGCGGGTAGTTTTGTTGGGGGAGTCCTTTCCTTGGCTTTAACAAGAGAATTAGCCCCGGTTTTAACCGCGGTGGTGGTGGCGGGGAGAGTTGGCTCGGCTTTTGCCGCCGAAATTGGTACAATGCGAGTAACAGAACAAATTGACGCTTTATATATTTTAAAAACCGATCCGATCGATTATTTGGTCATTCCCCGGGTGATTGCCTGTAGTTTAATGTTACCGCTGCTCACTATTATCTCTTTAGTCACGGGATTACTCGGTGGTTTATTTATTTCCGATAGTCTTTACGGTATTTCCTATTCCCTATTCTTACAATCAGCCCAAAATTTTCTGGAAACATGGGATTTAATTAGTTCTATGTTAAAGTCCCTAATTTTTGGGGTTTTAATTGCTATTATCGGTTGCAGTTGGGGTTTAACCACCACCGGCGGTGCTAAAGGAGTTGGTCAATCTACTACCACGGCTGTGGTAACTTCTTTGTTAGCGATTTTTGTGGCTAATTTTTTCCTCTCTTGGCTGATGTTTCAAGGGACAGGCAATGCGGAGCTAGGCTAAGACAGTAATCAGTAATCAGTAATCAGTGCCAAGAAAACGGCAATTTTCTACTTAATACCGCTCACTAAAAACTCAAATCTGATCACCGATTACTGATAATTGTCTATTCTCAAGATTAGGATTTGTTCAAGGGATTGAGAGTGAGACAAGTTTTAATTAATTCCTCCACTCCCAGGACTGGATAAATAGGGACTCCTAACTGATTAATAACAGTTTCTAGGGTGAAATCATCTAAAAATACCGCTTCCCCATGCTTGAGCATTAGGGAGGGTAATAAAACCCCATCCCCAAGATTTTTACCTTGTAATCCTTTGAGAATATCTTGCCCGGTTAATAAACCCGTAACCGTGATTTCCTGTCCCCAATAATCACTATTTAAAGCCACTAATTCCACGGTTAAACCCTGCACCTTATTTAACTGTTTAACTAGGGGTTGAAAAGCTTGTTCTACCGCATTTCCCACCACCCATACCAACCGTCTAGAGGGAGTAATTTGAGCAGGTAATAACTTCTTGGCTGTCTTCTGAAACTCCCTAATAAATTGACGAATCGAGCCAACTCCGTTACCGATTTGGGGATAGTCTTCGTAGTGAGATTGAGGTGGTAAATCGACTCGGGCAATTAAAAACCATTCATCGGCTAACCATACCACATTACTGCCCAATTCTTGACAAAATTGTTTCTGTAAAGTTTGGACTTGTTCGATCACTTCTCGCGCTTTTTCTTGGCTAACGGGAATTAATTCATCTTCTTGGGGACGAAAGCGGGTTAATCCCACGGGAACTACGGCAATCGACTCCACACAGGGAATATCTCCCCGATGAAAAGAAACCAGATCTAACAGGGTTCTTTCGAGATGAATTCCATCATTAATATTGGGACAAACTACCACTTGGGCATGAATTTGTAATTGTCTGGCTTGTAGCCATTTTAAATGATCTAAAATTTGACCGGCGCGGGGATTTTTTAAGAGACGAATTCTCAGATCGGGTTCCGTGGCATGAACGGACACAAAAAGCGGTGAGATTCGCATCTTTTCGATCCGCTGCCATTCTTTTGAGGTGAGATTAGTTAAGGTTAAATAACTGCCATAGAGAAAACTTAAGCGATAGTCATCATCTTTATAGTATAAAGTTTCTCTTTTGCCCTCTGGTTGTTGGTCGATAAAGCAAAAAGGACATTTATTATTACACTGAATTAAGCCATCAAAAAGGGCAGTTTCAAACTCTAAACCTAAGTCTTCATGATAATCTTTTTCGATTTCTATCCGGTGAGTTTTGCCCTGACTATCAAGCACTTCTAGGGTTAAAAATTCATCGGCACATAAAAATTGATAATCGATTAAGTCCCGGGGACGATTACCATTGATAGAGAGGAGCGCATCCCCGATTTCAAAACCCACCTCGGCGGCGATCGAATCTGGGATGACACCACTAATTTTAGCTGGACGAATAGTTAATTCACTCATATTTTTAGGTCGCCATCCAATTATTTAACTGCATTTCCCAGAGAGTCTTTGGCTACATCTCACTTTTGTCAACCGTTCTTCTATCTTATCAAATCTCTTATCTACCTGATCAAATCTCTCATCGATCCGTTTTTCCAGAGAGTCGATTTTCCCCTCAATCCTTGTCAGAACTGCTTCTAGGGAATCAGTGACGGTTTCGTTAGCCATTTTCTCTCTCCTTTATCTCTTCTGGATTCACCATCGTGATCTCAATATCAGTATCGCTGATTTTTGCCTCCAAGTTTCAATCCCTATTAGGGGTTAAGATTAATTGGAACTACCTTTTCTTGGAATCACTTGTATTTTTTGCATGACTTTTATTTAAATAAAGTTAAAAATATTATAGCACCAACAAAAAAGTAAGTAATTAATACTCAAATACTAAGATTGGTTTAATAATCTTAATAGTTATAACGTACATAATTTAAAAATGTTATAAAAAATTTTCAGTAAAAATACAATAAGGCGTTGTGGAATATTTGTATTAGTTTTGAAGTTGTATATGATTAAAGCTTTGTCCACATTTTTGTTGGTTGCCATGCAGTAAGCAGTAATAGCTAGTCCAGTTAATACTCTCACTGGATCTATGACAATATTTAAACAAGTAATGCCAATTAATAATCAATGGCAAGAACGTAGGTTGGGTTGAAGCATGAAACCCAACGCCCGATTATGTTACGCTACCGCTAACCCATCCTACAAATAATTGTGCCTCCCTACTTAATGCCAATTAATAATCAATGGCAAGTCGGTAGTCCGTGTATAGCAACTGGCGGATTTACGGATATATACAAAAATGGGACAATTGTTTTAAGAAATACTGATAATCAAATAGTGGCAGTCAGCGAATTAGAAGAAGGCAGATTAGGAATAATTTTGTCTTATTGGGTTTGTACTTTTGATTTCTCTTTAGCTACAGAAGACTTGAGAGATTTTCGGGGTTGCCGATTTTTACTTGATGGCTACCGGCAAAAGATAGCCACCAGCAATTGTATCAATTTGTCAAAGTTTGAACCTTTCCTATTCCCTTTGAGTTGCTTGTCTAACCTGTTCGATATCTAATTCTAAAGCTTGTGCTATCTGTTCAAAGTTTAATCCTAATGCCAATAAACGAGGAATAGAGGCTAATTTTGCTGCTAATTCGCCTTCTTGTCGGCCCTCCTCTCTACCTTCCTCTAAAGCTTCCTGATACACTTTAGTTTGTTTTAAATCACTTAAACTAAACATCGCTTCTATCTCCTTTCTACTGACTT
>NZ_JASJFF010000623.1:0-5480 GCF_030065435.1 Microcystis sp. M53603_WE2 | reverse complement strand
AAACTTTTACCATCAATTTCGAGAACTTGTTGATAAAGAGATAAAGCTTGCTCATACTTCCCTATTGACTTATATAATAGGGCTAAGTTATTCAGAGAATCAGCATAAATAGGCTCATTAGTTAGTGAGTAACTTTTGGCTAAATCACAGGTTTGTTGAGCGAAGATAATCGCTTGCTCATATTGCCCTAGCTGATATAGGTTTATTATGGTCTGGTTATACTGTTTTATCTGGTTAATTATGGCTTGATTCATGTTACTATTCTCCTTGATAAACTAAGTTTTTGTTGCTGATTATTGTTGCTGATTGATCAGAGTGATTAATGGGTTTTTCTACCACCTTAAACCGCTTATAAAACACCTCACTATTACCCTGATTACCCTGAATAAATATCTCCTACAATAAGTTGTTAAAAACCTCCGTATTGTTCCAACGATAGATACTGAAATCTCGACGATCAACAGTTAATATTCTTCCATGTCCTAGATGCTCTGCTAATACAATCAAAGAAGCGTCTGCCATATCCATCGGTAAGTTAGCGTAACGATCCATTAATTCAATCATTCGTTCAATATGATGATTTTGTAAATGAAATATTTCAAAGTTATCGTTAACCAATCCCTGCAAAAAGTTGATTTGCGCCTGATTACCTATTCTGGCTAAGAGTAAATAACAGGTTTCGGTGATAACAGGATAGGTGGTAATTAAGGCTTCATTTTGACTATAAATAGTTTGAATGGCTAACGAGTGATCTTTGTCTTTTCGATTGCCAAGAGCGAGAAAGAATCCTGTATCAGCAATGATCATTTTTTTCGGATAGGAGTGAATGCAAAATGTTTTCTGAGTTTTCGGCAAAGTCAGCCTCTGCTTCAAAGCTACCGATAAAGGAACTTTGTTTTAATTTAGCTAGGGGATCGTGTGTTTTTTCTTGGAGTTGTTGATAGCGTAGTTCAATGGCTTGTTGAATGGTTTCTAAAGTATTTTCTTGGGTGGTTTGTTGAATATAGGCTAGTTTTTGAGCGTGTTCATCGTCTAGTTGAATGGAAATTTGCATTTTTTTTCCTATTTTATGGGCAATTACTGTTGACAATGGGCAAGGGCGATCGCTGACAGGATGCGGTCTAGTTATAATATCGGGTTAATGATTGCTTAATTTATGTTACCATTCTCCTTGAATAAACCAAGGTTATTACGACATTTTATTAAGAACTTGTAATATTTTTTGAGCTTGTGTTTTATCTCCCTGTTGCTGAAATAAAGTTACTGATCTTTGTAAGTCAGGGATTCCTTATTTGATAATCTCCTGACATTACATAGACAAGCCCCCACAGGTTATAAGCATCCGCTACTTATTACTACCATTGATTCACTCCGATCTTTTTTTCTTTGAGAGTACCCAATAGGCTTGGAGTAAGAGCTATCGTGTAGTGTGTATTCTCAGGAATAGTGATCACCTTGTCAATTTTGCTGTAGGATGCGTTAGCACCAAACAGATGTCTATCTCCATACCATTTTTTACCCGTAGCCAACTTTATTATATATTGCCCCGGTGGAATGGGTGTTTCGTAGGAATGCCCCTTTAATATCAAGAACCAACAGATCCGTTTACGGCTAATTTTATCCTCTAACTTTATCACCATATTTTCCGCACCAGATGGCGGTATAATTTTGAGGATACTACTCGCAGATTTCCGATCAAAGTTGTACACTCCCTGACCATTCTCAGGAAAGAATACTCTTGATCTTGAAACCCTTGCAGGTTTTTTATTGGGTGGAACTTTTGCGGGTTTGCTATTGGGTGGAACTGGAACTTTTGCGGGGTTGCTATTGGGTGGCTGTTGTTGCGGGAATTGATTATTGTAGGCAATTTCTCGGTTACTAATCGCTTGACTGAAATTAGGATTAAGGCGGATAGCTCGGTCATAATCTGCGATCGCTTTTTGATAATCTCCTAACTTATCGTAGAGAGTTGCTCGGTTATAGTAAGCTTCTGCTGAGTTGGGATTAAAGCGAATATATTGGTTATAATCAGCAAGGGCTTTCTCATATTGCTGTAAACGACTATAGGCGATGCCCCTGTTGCCATAAGCTTGAGCATAGTTAGGATTAAGTCTAATTGCTTCATTAAAATTATTAATGGCAGCCTCTAAATCACCTTGTTGTAGTTGTTTTACTCCCTGATCCAAAAAGTCCTGAGCCGTTGAGGGGGAATTGACTTGAGCGATGGCATTTACAGGCAAATATTGAATGGGTAGAGGGAGAGAAACAAAGCCCAAACCGAGAGATAGGGTCACTAAAATAGAGGAAAGAGGTAGAGACATGATTGATGGCCTTTTGATCAAGTATTGTAGGTTTACATTGAGTTTATTGCTGTAATTTTTTGATAGTTTCTAATATTTTTTGATCCTCTCCTTTAATAAACTAAGTTTTTGTTGTTGATTATTGTTGCCGATTGCTCAGAGTAATTAATTGTTTGTTCCACCACCTTAAACCGCTTATAAAACACTTCACTATTACCCTGTTGACCCAATTTAATAAATATCTCCTCAAGACGCTCTTGACTTAAAATAATATCTGTAGGGTCAGATTCCCCATTAACCCAAGATAAATCAATGGGTTGCTCTGTGACAATTGCCAGAAAATATTCATCTCCTACTGCATCATATTGGAAAAATCGAGCTAGTCCTTCAGACGGGGGTAAACGAAGTCCTTCTGACAGCTTAGTATAAGGAACATAGGCAAATGCTCTTGAAGGACTAAAGAGATAAAAATTTCCTTCTACCGTCTCATTAATTAATAATAAATATTGACCATTGTCAGGTAAATTAACCCATAAATAATGGGGCTTGTTAAGATAAATATAATTACCCTTATCTGGCTCTGGCTTAATTACAGTACCATTCATAACTAGACCCCTTTTTGAACTCCCGTTTGAGGCTCCTCCATTAGGGGATTTTTCTACCTCAAAATTTTCATTAATATCCAGCATCGTTAACTTATTACAAGCAGGTGCAGCAACTTCTTTTGCTAATTCCCAACCCATCCGAGGAAATTTTTTCTCCCATAACCATTGATAAGTCACTTGATGAGGTTCAATTGAATTCTGAGGTTTTCCTTTCTTCTCATATTTAGTAGTAATTAAATTGACACTTAATTCTAATCCATCGTCTATCATCGCTTGTTTAAACACATCTACCATTATTCTCCTAATTCTTTTCGCATATTCATTAATAGTTGCTTCCGTATAATGAAGATTATGCTTATCTTTCATTATTTCGACAATTTCACTTCTTTTTTTATCTTGATTTTTGGGATGATATAGAAGTTGAAATAAACAACTATGATCTTGATTTTTTATCAAACCAGTATTTTGCAATATCTGGTTTAGAAATGCTTTTTGCAATAGGTCTTTATCTTTAGTTCCTATCGTGTCAGGAATGCCAACCATTTTTAGTTCAAAAATAATCAAAAATTAATAGAGATATTTAAAGATTACATCATTTCCTCGGATTTGTCAATATTTTTATGAGAAAGAGAAAGCAATGTTATTAATGGTTATTAAAAGTTATGTACGGTTATTTAGAGCTATTTAAAGTTATTTAGAGTTGTTGGCTGATACCAATTTGTTATTCAGTATCTATTGAATGTTATTTGCTCTGAATGTTTGACTTGAATCATCAACTTAATTAATTCACAGGAGTTGACAGCTAATGCCAGTTTACAACGGTACAATTTACAATGACTTCTTGTTCGGCAGTTTCGGTAATGACACCATGTACGGGAATGAAGGGAATGATAGCATTTACGGCCAAGGGGGCAACGACTACATCGACGGTGGAATAGGCAACGACTACATTGATGGTGGAGATGGTGCAGATATCATCTTCGGCCGCGCTGGAAATGACAATGTCTTCGGCGGAAACGGTAGTGACTTGCTCATTGGCGAAGCGGGTGCTGACACTTTATCAGGCGGAAACGACACTGATTATCTCTTTGGCGGAGCCGACAAGGATGTTCTATTAGGAGGCGCTGGGAATGACTTTGTCTATGGCGGCTATGGCAATGATATCCTCACTGGCGGCACTGGTGCCGATGTCTTTTATTTCGGTTCTCTTCTAGAAGGAGTTGACGTAATCAAGGATTTTCAGCGGGCGAATCTTTTGGTTCGCCTGTTCCAGACGACTGGGGAATTTTTGCTCACTGGTCAAACTAAAAGCATGAACCTTGTTCTCAAGGAACAAAAGATAACGAACAACAAAAAAAGAATTAATTTTTGAGGAGCAACAAAAATGTTCAATCCCTGCAACCCCAAATATCCCTTATTTACTTTTGCTATTGCTTTATTCGTTGGCGGTATTACTAATCCAAGCAGTGCAGCAGAGTTTAAATTTCCTGATCAGGTTGATATTTACGTTAAATCCTTAGGAGGTGGTGCTGGTGCCAATTCTGAGTTTGGTCTTGGGACTACTTCAGAAAACTTTGTTCCAGTTCTTTCAGGATTGCCGAATAATCCATCAACAAACAGTGAGGTTTTTTTGGGGTCTTTTAATCCAGATCAACCAATTCCACTGGCAGTTCTAACTAACTGGAATGGTCAAAGTTTTTTCGCTACAATTGGAAGCACAGATATGGCTTCACAAATAGTTTTTTCAGATCTAGATAATAGCCTTGGTTTCGGAGGAAATACATTTGAGTTACTAGATGCTAATATCTTCTTAGCTCATCTTGATGACGCTGCATCTTTCACTGTAGATGATGATGACGATGATGTTCTTGTTCAGATTCGTGTTGCATCTAAAAGAACGACTCCAGAATCCAGCAGCGTTCTTGCTTATATTACCCTTGGGGGTTTAATGCTAGGGAGTGCTATCCGCAAAGCCAGAAATTGACATACTCCCACCGTCAAGCTACGCTGTGACGGGGGATTCTTGACCTATCACTATCGGAAATTCCTTGTTCAACGAGACAGCTTAGATTCTCAATGTCTCCACTGAAAACCCAGAGGCCGGACTCTCTATTATGCGTTTGGGTCGGTTTCTGTTTGCCCAACAGTACCGTTGAGATAATTTCCCAAATATTGCAACCCTTTTTTAAGAATGTTGATTGCTGCATTATGATCCCTATCTAAGATTGTTTTACAATTAGGGCATTGATGAGTTCTATTGCTTAATGATTTCTGAACTCTCGTCCCACAAACTGAACAATCTTGAGTCGTGAAATGGGGAGTAACAGCAATACAAACAATCCGATAAATCTTGGCAAAATAATTCAACCATTCAGTGAATTGATACCAAGAAGCATCAGAAATCGACTTGGCAAGCTGACGATTTTTTACTAAGTTTCTTACCTTTAAAGCTTCATAAACTACCAGATCATTAGACTGGACTAACGCCAAAGCGTCTTTAATTGCTTTGTCTTTACGTTGTCTTGACACTTTAAGATTAAGTTTAGCTACTTTTACCCGTTGCTTGTGATAGTTT
>NZ_JASJFF010000180.1:0-3747 GCF_030065435.1 Microcystis sp. M53603_WE2 | reverse complement strand
GACTCACCATGACCGAGATATTAACGCCAGTAAAAATATTTTGGCCGCAGGGCTTGCGGTGTCAGTCTGTCGAGCGACCATAAGACCAGAACAGAGTAAATCTGTTAAGGCAGGTGCGGAACCCCGCAAGGGAAAGAAGCAGAAACCCAAATCGTGAGGTTTGGGAATCGCCGTCCGTTTACGGCGGCGAGGATGTCAAGCTTGTTCCTTTTTTAGTTAAGTTAACTACCGGCGAGGCTCTTCTTGACTGTGTGTGATAATTTTTGATTATGGCATCGTGAAATGCTTATTGGGCAAGACTTTTAGGACTATTTTGCACAATAAACTATCACTATAGACATCGTTTCCACACAGAAACTGGAAAAACCCCGCCTAATCCATCCCAATTATAACGATTAGCACCATACCTACGACGAAACTGATCCCGGCAGTTTTATCTAGACACATCAATTTTCTGCTTTCAATTTCAGAACCTCCTAATATTTTTTCAATATGTGTAGAATTCTCGCCCAGAATATAAATGACTAAAACTACAGTAATCAGAAAGGCAAAAAGTGCAAGACCAAAAAGGATTATCTGTAAAGGGCTTGAAACTCCAACTGTTCTTAGCAAAGTAACCAACAATCCAATAGCTGTAACTGACAAACCTAATAACTGCTTATCACGTTCAAGCCTTGTATTAAGCCATGCAGCTATCATTGCACTGTAAAAGGCTTTTTCTTTTGCTTCGTAGTCTTCCTTGTCTGAACTCCCCATATCTTTAGGATTCAGGTAGAGGCGATTGAATGATCAATGCCTCGATATTAGCACCCAGGCCTCTCTGGTATCAATAACGGTTTTGATGACTTCTCTTTGCCCGATTGAGTTAGCAACTACCAGAGGGAGTGTGGCTTCGCGCCGCCAATTTACGACTCCGTATATCATACTAAATCCGGTTATTAAAAACTGATTATTTATTCTCCCCTTTGCATGAGTACCTCTTGCATGAGTGCCTCTCCTCATAACTAGCCTATGCTCAACGGATTTAGTCTCAAGTATAACTCCCAATCCAACTTGAAAAACCCGCTCCCTTATCTCCACTTCCCGCCCTCCTATACCTTGATTCTTCAACCTCAGCGATCGCCCACCCCCCTTGATTATAAAGATTTGTTTAGCTTGACCAGAGGTTGATAGTGCATCGGCTAGGATGAATTTTAAATGGATTCAAAATGAATTTAAAATGAATTCAAGATGAGCCAATCTGGTGAACTGTCGTATTTTGATCATGGAGTTGCCATTTTGTGAGTAAGAAATGGTTCGCAGATAACAGTTTGTCGATCGGGCGGACTCCTCTAGTGCGCCTTAATCGAGTCGTTGGCAACACTCACGCCACGGTTCTGGCCAAGATTGAAGGTCGCAATCCGGCCTATTCGGTCAAATGTCGTATTGGTGCGGCCATGATCTGGGATGCAGAACAACGGGGACTATTGGGGCCGGGCAAAGAACTGGTGGAACCTACCAGTGGCAATACAGGCATTGCCCTAGCCTTTGTAGCCGCCGCTAAGGGGATTCCCCTCACCCTGACCATGCCTGAAACCATGAGCTTGGAGCGGCGCAAACTGTTGCTCGCCTATGGAGCCAATCTGGTGTTAACAGAAGGGACTAAAGGCATGACCGGAGCAGTGGCAAAGGCAGAAGAAATTGCCGCATCTAATCCCGATCGCTATGTGTTGTTGCAACAGTTCCGCAATGCTGCCAATCCCCGCATCCACGAGGAGACCACCGGCCCCGAAATTTGGCAGGACACAGAGGGGGCGATCGATATTCTCGTGTCGGGTGTGGGAACGGGCGGAACCATTACGGGAGTTTCGCGCTATATCAAAAAAACCCAAGGAAAACCGATTTTATCGGTAGCGGTGGAGCCAGAAGCCAGCCCCATACTATCCCAAGCCCGGGCAGGTCAGCCCTTAAAGTCTGGCCCTCACAAAATTCAGGGCATTGGGGCGGGGTTTGTTCCCGAAGTTCTGGATTTATCCCTCGTGGATGGGATTGAAACCGTTTCCAACGAAGAGGCCATTCTTTATGCCCAACGGTTGGCCAAGGAAGAAGGGATTATCTCCGGCATTTCCTGCGGTGCCGCCGTCGCCGTCGCCGCTCGCTTGGCACAACAATCCGAACACCAAGGCAAAACCATTGTCGTGATTTTGCCGGATTCCGGAGAACGGTATTTGAGTTCCATCCTGTTCCAAGGGGTATTTAATGAGCAAGGGTTAGTGGCATGACGAGCGAGTATCCGAGCGTTTCCAGCGCTCTCTCCCAACCAACCTTGTCCTTGGATCTCGATGAGATTATCACTCAATTGTCCAAACCTCGTGGCGAGTCGTTCCACAGTTGGTCTCAATCACGAAGCCATTTCCCCTTGCCCTCCCGTGAGGCCTTATTTCGGATTGTCGATCGACTGCGTGCCGTTCTTTTTCCCTATCACTTTGGCAATCCCGATTTAGGCGAAACATCCAGCCGCTATTTTATCGGTCATACCCTCAATGAAGTCTTGCAACTGCTGCATCACCAAGTTTGTCGTGAACAGTGGTTGCTGGGGTCGCAGTTGCACTGGTCGTCAGACCAGATTGAGACGCACGCCCAAGGGACGGTACAAGCCTTTGCCACTCAATTACCCCATCTGAAAGCTCTACTGGAAACGGATATCACGGCGGCCTATCGAGGTGATCCGGCGGCGAGAAATTTAGATGAAGTGTTGTTTTGTTACCCCGGGGTAACGGCAATCACTTATCACCGCATTGCCCATGCCCTGTATCGGTTGGACTCTCCCTTGTTGGCGCGGATTGTTAGTGAAATTGGCCATTCCTTAACGGGGATTGACATTCACCCCGGGGCCTCGATCGGCAATAGTTTCTTTATCGATCATGGGACGGGGGTGGTGATTGGGGCAACCACGGTGATTGGCGACCGCGTGCGCCTTTACCAAGCGGTCACGCTCGGGGCGAAAAGCTTTCCCCGGGACGAATCGGGCAGTTTAATCAAAGGTCAACCCCGTCATCCGATTATTGAAGATGATGTGGTGATTTACTCAGGTGCAACGATTCTCGGTCGGGTAACTATCGGTCGGGGCGCCACCATTGGTGGAAATGTTTGGTTAACCCGCAGTGTGCCGCCGGGGGGTTTTGTCTCCCAGGCGCAACTACGACAGGAAATGTTTGATGACGGCTCTGGAATTTGAGGGGCTGTCCTGACTGTGAATGTTCGGCCATAACAGTCGCTTTGTTACTTTTTTTTGAATTGGAGGATTTAACTCAATGACCTATACCCAAGATCATGAATTGCAACTGGCTTTGGGAGATGCTGCCGCTCGGCAGTTAGCCAATGCCACGAAGACCGTTCCTCAGTTATTGACCATTTCACCCCGGTGGTTCGTTCGCCTCTTGCATTGGCTACCCGTTGAAGCGGGGATTTATCGTCTCAATAAAGTCAGGGATGCCTCCCGGGTTGAGGTGGCTTGCTGGCAGCTTGTACACCTATTCCAGTTCCCCCTGAACTGCCACATATTTAAAAAGTATAGGAGAGTGGGGAGCGGGTTTTTAAAGTTGGATTGGGAGTTAATCATCCTATTGGGACTTAAACAAATTTCAAGCCCAAACAAAGCCTAAACTGGCTTTGTAAGCGGCAAACACATCCCGATTCTCGGTCAGCCACTCAAAGAAACGGAAAGACATCGCTGTCCGAAAAGCTGCCAAGGCTTCCACAAAAGTG
>NZ_JASJFF010000990.1:0-2655 GCF_030065435.1 Microcystis sp. M53603_WE2 | reverse complement strand
TAAAGGATGTTTTACAGGGAAAAAGAGTTATTATTGTTGATGATTCGATCGTGCGGGGAACCACTAGCCGGAAATTAGTTAAAGCTTTACGCGATGCTGGTGCAAGAGAAGTTCACATGAGAATATCTTCACCTCCGGTGACTCATCCTTGTTTTTATGGCATTGATACGGATAACCAAGAGCAATTAATTGCGGCAACTAAATCGGTGGCGGAAATTCAGGCACAAATCGGGGTGGATAGTTTAGCTTATCTCAGTCATGATGCAATGTTAACAGCAACGAAGGAAGATCCGAAAACTTTCTGTACTGCTTGTTTTAATGGCGATTATCCGATTCCTGTACCTGATAATGTTAAGCGATCGAAGTTGATTTTAGAAACAGTTAAATAGCCTCAAGGCTAAATCCTCTGAAAACAATCGGCAATTTCCTGGGGAGTTAAAAGAGAATTGGGATAACCGGAAAGTTGTCCTAATTTTTGTGCTAATAAAACTGCTTGGGGTGGAGTTAGATAGGTTTTGGCTAAGAGATCGGTTTGATGATAAGCTTGCCGGATTGGGGCATCTAAAAGAATAGTTCCTTGACCCATAATAATTACTCTTTCGGCGTATTCTGGCATTAAATAGAGGTGATGGGTGATCACAATCACGGTTTTGCCCATCTGGTGTAATTGACGACTCACCTCTAAAATTGCCTTAGCTCCTTGGTAATCTTGGCCGGTGGTCGGTTCATCAAACACAACTATACGCGGTTCCATGGCTAAAATTGCCGCAATCACTACCCGCGCTCGATCGCCTTTCGGTAAGGAGAGAGGATGATAGGATCGATATTCTAGCAATCCCATGGCTTCTAGACTTGCTTCCGTGCGTTGGATAACGATTTCTGGAGAATAACCGAGATTAGTCAGGGCAAATGATACTTCTTTCTCCACAGTGGTGTTAAAAATCTGATTATCGGGATTTTGGGCTACATAACCGATCGAACGAGCTAAATCACTAACAGAAAAGCTAGTGATCGAACGTCCGTCAATCATAACTTGACCGGTGGTCGCCGAGAGAAGATTGAGAAAATGCTTGACTAAAGTGCTTTTTCCCGCGCCATTTTGACCGATAATC
This sequence comes from Microcystis sp. M53603_WE2, assembly GCF_030065435.1. NCBI lineage: Bacteria > Bacillati > Cyanobacteriota > Cyanophyceae > Chroococcales > Microcystaceae > Microcystis > Microcystis sp. M53603_WE2. The sequence goes on along the minus strand of NZ_JASJFF010000990.1, from coordinate 1,543 downwards.
AGCAGATATTCCCCTTCGGCAATATCGAGGGACACATCCCGCAAAGCGGTAGTACCATCGGGATAGGTATGGCAGAGATTTTTTACCCTCAGTATGGGGTTTAAGGGGTCAGAAACCGACGATAAGGGAGGGGTTGGGGTTCTATGATGATAAAAGGATTTAAGCTCGTTTAAACGGGCAAAACCGCGGTCGAGGGTGACAGGAATGGACTCGACCGCCCCGATTTTCTGCTCGATCAAAGCAAAAGTAGTGGCCACTTGCGGAGGACGCAGGGCATTTTCCTGTAAACGTTGTACTTGGGAGTAGATCTCTGCTGGGGTTCCCATGGCTTCGATCGCACCTTCCCTTAATAGTACCAGGCGATCGGCATATTCGGCCATTTCCTCGGCCGCGTGGGAGACCATCACAATAGTGACACCGAGATGGCGATTTAATTCCTTAATGGTGGCGAAAACTTCCTGGGATCCCACCGGATCCAGTTGGGAGGTGGGTTCATCGAGAATTAACAAAGCGGGCTGAACTGCGAGGGCAGCGGCGATCGCTAATCGTTGTTTTTGTCCTCCCGATAGTTCCCCCGGCGATTTTTTTTCCATTCCCTCTAACCGGACTGCCGCTAAAACTTTGGGAATGCGCGCTTTAATTTCCTCTCGCGGTAGCCGTAAATTTTCTAGGGTAAAAGCGATTTCATTTTCTATCGAAGTGGCTAAAAGTTGCGTTTCGGGATCTTCAAATACTGCCCCCACATAGCGGGCCAAGGTGCTAACGGGATGGGTTAAAGTATCTAAACCGGCTACCGTTGCATAACCAAAAAAACGCCCTCCGTAGAATTGGGGGACAATACCGTTAAGAGTTAAACAGAGAGTAGTTTTCCCCGCACCTGTGGGCCCGATAATACCTAAAAATTCTCCTCGATGAATTGCTAAAGAGATATTTTTAAGCACTAGATTGGAGGATTCGGGATAAATATAGGAAACTTTCTCTAATTGGGCGATGATTTCCATTATCGGTGGGGAAGAGAAGACGGGAGTGGGGTAGATAGGGAGATATTTTTCAGGGAAATTTGAATGAGGGACGCTTCTATTTTCCGCTATTTCGATCGATGAACTCGATTATCACACAGGCGGCCTACTACTCTATGATTTATCCTGCAATTTTACCAGTTACCGCTCGCCCGTTCGCAGAAAAACTTAATATTTCTACTCTTGACAAATTTGCTGTAAGGTGGTCACAAAATCGGGGTAGGAAATGCCGGCCGCTTCAGCGCGATGGATAGTGGTGGGTTGACGGCAATTGAGGGCAGCGATCGCTAGACTCATAGCAATGCGATGATCGGTAAAACTGTCCACTTCCGTGCCGAATAGGCCTGTACCGCCGGTAATCTCTAAACCATCGGGTAATTCCGTTACTTTTGCCCCTAGGCGATCGAGTTGGGTGGCCATCACCGTCAGGCGATCGCTTTCCTTCACCCGTAATTCCTCGGCATCCTTGATAATTGTCGTTCCTTGGGCAAAAACCGCCGCTACTGCCAAAATCGGAATTTCAT
>NZ_JASJFF010000229.1:0-2166 GCF_030065435.1 Microcystis sp. M53603_WE2 | reverse complement strand
AATGTATCTGGATACAGGCCACACAAGCGTTTGAACTCTGTTGGCTTTAAAGTTTTTACTTGTTCGTAAGTCATCTTTCAATCTTAACTCTTGGACTATAGCGTTTCTGATTCACAAGAGGTACATTCCCGATCCTGAACAGCTTAATCAGCAAAGGTTTAAGTGTGCCGCACAGATGCGAGAACCGCTATATTTTATCCTATTTTGTCTAGACTTATGCAAGATCTCTAGTTGTTTCTTGGGGGACTAACAGGCTTGATGTTTTTGCCCGTGGGATGGATGATGGTGTTTGGCACAAGTGGTGGGATGGCGTTTCCCCCTGGAAGGGTTGGGAATTATTAGATAAACCAGTGAGTCCATCAATCGTTGTTTCTACTACAAAGAATCAAACTGGTGGAGCCATAAGGGTTAGTGGTAAAGGTTTTACCCCTGGTGGAAGAGTCAAGTTCTATGTTGAGAATCTAGTCAATCAAAAGAATCCATTCCATCTGACGGAAGATCTTGCAGATGCACAGGGACAATTTTCGGAAAAAACTAATTTCTTCCAGGCCAACTGTTGGCGAAATCAAGTTAATCCTGCTGTAATTCGCGCAGTTGATGTGGTGACTGGTGCATCAGCAACAGGGACATCAAATGCTTATACTTGCTAATTATAGCGTTTCCCAATCTCATGAGGTACACCAAAATCTTAACTCCTGACTCCTGACTCCTGACTCCTGACTCCTCAAAACCTAAGACTCTGTACCTCACAACTATAGAAGTTGCTATATTTAGCCTGCATTATTCATGAGAGTAGGGTAAAAAACCCTGAAACCACTACCAGATATAAGTTACAGCGACTTGATCTCAACAACAGTCTGTTTTGTCTCTCCGTCACTGGGCTTTCAGGAGAGAAAATAATGGTTAAAAAAGCAGAAAAAAGGGGACAAAAAACTCTATAATGTTAGGGACAGTAAGAGTTAAAATTTTCGTTGATCATGACTGAGTTTTCTTCTCAACTTTCGCTAAACTTCTTTACCAAAAAACCTTTAGAAGCCAAGTTCTCTCGCCTTGATTTGAGTTCAGATGCGGGGGTACTTCTGGTTAGACAAGCAGAAGAACAACTGAAAATTTGTGAAGGATTAGCAGATTGTTTGGAGGATAATCGAGAGCCGGGTAAAGTAAAACATTCTGGCTCTTCGGTTTGTGTTATGCAATGGACGGGGGTTATAAGGGATGGAACCCTTATATAGAAAGGCATTTAGCGTTTTTTGTCAATTGTTTTTTATCTAGAGCGAACTAATCAATTAAGTCTCTTGCCAGATAAGGATTTAGTCGATTTATGCCCCCCTATCGAACCATAACAAGTAACGAAGAGCCAACATTCTCTACATCAGTTAATTAGTCAACGAGTCTATCAAATAGCATCGGGCTATGAAGATAGCAACGACAGTAACTATTTGCGGGATGATCCTATTTTTAAGATTGCTTGCGATAAAGTTCCGCTTCTAGGAGAAGAATTATTAGCTAGTCAGCCAACGATGAGTCGATGGGAGAATCAGGTAACAAACAGAGAAATCAAAGGAATGCGTCGCTTTTTTGTTGACCAATTCCTCAAAAGTTATTCACAACAACCAGAAGAAATATTGCTAGATATAGATGGCTGGGATGCTTTGACTCATGGGCATCAGCAACTAAGCTTATTTCATGGTTATTATGGACACTATATTTACTTTCCCGTATTAATTAATGAAGCTGGGAGCGGTTACCCGTTAGTTCTACAACTTCGAGCGGGAAATTCTCACCCAGGTAAAGGGGTAGCGGGGATACTAAGATGGCTATTTTGGCGGTTAAGAAAAGCGATGCCAGAAGTGAGAATTATTTGACGAGGAGATGCGGGCTTCTCCTTGCCTGAAATCTTGAAAGTTTGCGAACGCAGTGAAGTTAAATATGTGTTTGGTTATAGTAGTAATGCAGTCTTGAAACAAAAAATTAGTTATCTTCTGGATCAAGCAAGATTACAATATCATCGCACGGGAGAAAAAGGGTTCTTCGTTACTTGGTATGATTCGATCAGGGGGCATAAATCGACTAAATCCTTATAGGGCAAGAGACTCAATTGATTAGCTCGTTCTAGATAGAAAACAATTGGCCAAAATCGAAGCAATGTCTTTCTGTGTAAGGGTT
>NZ_JASJFF010000300.1:0-1043 GCF_030065435.1 Microcystis sp. M53603_WE2 | reverse complement strand
ATTAACCTATTTGTGCCTTAAGTCCTTTCCTGTATGAATTTCAGCTACTTTTGAGCGTAGTTGCTCTCATCGAATTTTATTTTAAGTTAATTATTTGCATAACAATTCCCGAAGAGCCACAATCTCCTTTAAGGAAACTTATCACAAAAGCTTTGCGTAATTATAGCAAAGATTCTTAGATATGACTGCACTTTATCACAAAATTTCACTATTATTTCGGGTGCGGTGATTTGTTATGTTTCTTGGTTCACAACTTCTTTAACAATTTGTCATACTCTGCGTGAGAGCCTATCCAAAACCAAACAATTACATTCTTACTCTTGATTCTTCCTAGCGCTCTCCAACCTATACCGACTCTGATTGACCAGATCTGGTCTTCTTGATTGACCTCCTTAAATTCTAAGCTTGGATGGCTTGGGTTATCTTGCCATAACTTGTAATTTTTTCTGGCTGTTCTTTTCACTCTGTCTGGTAGCTGTTGAAATAAGCCGACGAAATCTGGATTTAGTTCCGACTTCATAGCTCATCAAATCCCATTTCTTCAGTCTGTCCGTTTTCTGAATCCGCAATAGCTTTCTGAGCAAGTTCTTTGAGAATTAAGCTGTCTTGGGGTTTAGATAATGTTTCTTGCCATTTGATTTCATTTTCGATGTCTTCAATAAACTGCTCTGCCAGTTCGTCTTGAATTGCTTCTGGTAGTTCTTGAGCTTTTTGTACAGCTTTACTTAGAAGTGTTGATAACATTTCTTCTCTTCTCTTGAAAACATAACTACATATTATAGGTCAACTTTCTCTATAACACTCTCTGGGGTAACGATATGGGTCAACTTTCTGTATATCACCCCATTTAGGCGCAATCGCCGGAACTTTTCCCTATATCACGACCAAAAGCGTGTTAGCCAGATTAGCCTATTGCCAAAAACCTTGGTTAACTAAATTCCTGACAATTAGGCTCATTCTAGCGATGATTCTTCGATCTGACCGCACCCATTGACAAAAATTTACAATTATTCGACCTTTAGCGATCGCTATCGGGGGATAGT
>NZ_JASJFF010000776.1:0-2050 GCF_030065435.1 Microcystis sp. M53603_WE2 | reverse complement strand
TGTTGCGCGCGACTTTTTACCCGGCCAAGCTTTTCTGGTCGGAACCCCCTAAGCCGAGTTTTCAAGGTGCTGCGCCGTCCACTTGGTTTTCGAGACTGGCCTTTTAATTCTAACGTAAAGCCAACTTAGAACGGCGGGGTTTCAGACCCAAAATTTCCGATGAATAGTCTGCCAAGTTCAGTCGAACGGGAAAATTTAGGACAATTTTTGTTAGAAAATCTGCAAAATATTACAGATAAACTCGATCAAATTGTCACCGATTCTGATCGGATAATACTGGATAATTTACTACAAGAAACTAAAATTTTATTTGAGCAAGTTAAGGATAACTCTAAAACTTATCAAGCAAGAGCCGATATATTTTATCAAATTAATAAATTATGGTTTCAGGTATGGAAACAGTATAGAGATGAGGATTCAGCACTGGAGTTAATCCAATATATAGACCAATTTACTAATCAAATTACTGCCTATAATCAATTATTTATCAGCCTTGCTCAGATCAATGAGGTAAAGACTGGTGAGGAAAAAGCCGATTTAATCAGAGTGGTGGAAGGTTCACTCCTTCTCTCGGAAACGATAGATGTGTTTATTGATATGTTTGCTGATTCAGAACTAGAGCAAATTTACCAGGGAGCTAAAAATACTCTATCGATTTCTCATCGTACTATAACCGAATATTTCCAAGATACTGACAAATCTTTAGTCACCCAACTGAGAGCCTATTATAGTTTAATAATTTTCAGAATTCAAGAGCGATTTAATCCTAAGAATGTATCCTCAGAAACTACTTATCATTCCCTAGCAGATAATTTCAATGATATTGATGCCTCTACACAAAATTTAACAGGTTTGGTCGATTTGGAAACTGAAAAATCTTCGTCTGAAAACTGGTTAGATAATCTTTCTGGATCAATTTCTGATCAGGAAGATTTTGAGAAAGCATTAGAATATGGGCGTGTTTTTCGTCAGAATGTATCCTCAGAAACTACTTCTCATTCCCTAACAGATGATTTAAGCGATCTTGATCCTTGGACAAGAGACTTAGTGGGGGTTGTCGATTTAGGACCAGAAGACCCAAAAGAATCGTATATTGATTATTTAGTGGAGAAGTATCGGTGAAACGAGTCTTATTCGACAGTGATGTATTGCTAGATGTTTTGGGTAAGCGTGAACCACATTTTCCAGCATCTGTACAAGCATTAAATACAGTTAAGACAGGTAAAACTCAAGGATATATTTCTGGTCATGCTGTCACTAATATTTATTATATTTTGTCTAAACAAAACGGAAGGGAAAGCTCAAGAAAATTGGTGATAAGTCTTCTAGAGAACGTAGGTTGGGTTGAAGCATGAAACCCAACACCCGCTCATGTTACCCTACCACTAACCCATCCTACAAACTTTTTGGCGCAAACCCTAACTAATGCTTCGGTAAACGTAAACCATCCGATCGCATGGGGATTAAAATCTGAGTTAAACTGCGTAATTGTTCGGCCGTTCCCATACAAATTAACAGATCCCCGGCCATTAATTCCGTATCGCCAGTGGGTCCCCCGATTAGCGTACCATCAGCGCGACGTATAGCCAAAACTAAGGCCCCCGATCGAGATCTTAAATGTGCTTGACTAAGACTTAAACCCACACAGGGACAGGTCCTCGGATCGATTAAAAATTCTTCCATATAAAATGATCGATCGGTTCCGGTTAAAATCCCATCAACAAAATCCATCACCTGGGGTCGTAGGGCCGCGGCCGCTAATCTTCTACCGCCGGTAATATAGGGAGATACCACCGCATCGGCCCCGGCCCGTTGTAATTTCTGTACTGCTTCCTCGGTACTGGCCCTAGCAATGGCGCGGATTTTCGGATTAAGAGTTTTAGCAGACAAAACTGTATATAAATTCTCCGCATCGGAAGTTAAAGCGGCCACAATACAAGTAGCGCGTTCAATTCCTGCCATTTGTAAAGATTTATCTAAGGTGGCATCTCCTTGAACAACAATATAATTTAATTCTTTGGCCCGATTTACCTGTAGGGGGTCTGTATCA
>NZ_JASJFF010001199.1:0-2642 GCF_030065435.1 Microcystis sp. M53603_WE2 | reverse complement strand
GTTTAACCTGAGCGACTTAGTTTTTGCTGCGCTTTTTTCTGGCTTGAGATTTTAGGTTCGACAGCAACTCCTTGATTGTTTTTTGAGTTACCCCTTGACAATCAAGACAGTCGCTACGTTCATCTAGTAGGGTTGATTCATGAATCAACCCTACCTTGAATCAACCCTACCTTGAATCAACCCTACCTTGAATCAACCCTACTGAATCAACCCTACCTTGAATCAACCCTACCCCAACCCCCCCCGATGTTGGGGGGTTGGGGGCAAGGGGAGGAGGTTCGGCTAATCTAAAAATAAAGGGATATCTTGAAATTGTAGTTTCCTCATTTCAGATTTTGTCCCTTGCTCGCCTGTGGTAAAAGCGGAAGACCGGCTGGATTCCCTAAACAAATAAAAGCGGCCCAATACTTAGGAGCTTCATAAGGGCGTTCTAAATCAGATTTTTGACTTAATTCACGCAAATGGGCAGCAGTTCCTATACTGTGTTTTTCTGCCGATTTGATGGCATCTTCCGTTAGCCATTGGGAACGCATTTTGGCGATGGTGAGACGCTGGAGGCTAGATTTGGCTTTTCTCAAAGCTTCTGCTTTGCTAAGTTTTGCTTTCAGGAGATAATAATAGAAATACTGCATTAAGATAGTGGTAGCCACATCCTCCACTTTCCAAAGGCTGATAATAACGGTTTTTGCTCCTGCTTGGATGAAGGAACGACGCAAACCGATGAGGGTTTCTCCTGTGTAGAGGTCTCCTAAGGCGGTTTCACAGGCGGATGTTACTACTAACTCTGTCCCTGCTAAGTTGATAGATTGCACGTCTAGGGAAGTTAATAAGCCATCTTCGGCTTCTTCGGGTAGTTTACCGCCGTTTAACATCGTATTCACCCCCGCAAAGGCTAAACCTGAACGCAACAGGGGATTTTGTCTGGTGCCGACTTGGAATCTTTCTGAGGCGGAAAGACTCGATAACATGAAGTTTTGGTTAATTGTGTCCAGTTCGGGGGTTATATCGCCGAGAAAGTAGCCATGAGTAGCAATATGGAGAATATAAGGGGCTTTTTGGGCTTTGGAGACAAGAGGTTTTAAAGCTTTGGCGGCGGTAACGGGTTTGACTCTGAGTATTTTAGCGATTTTTTCGCCTTCGATTTCGGTGCCGGGGAGGGAGTTGAATATTTGTCCTTGTCTAGAGGTGGCTAAATTGCGTAAGGATGGTTTAAAGGGGAATTTTTCCTCATTTTCGGCAGTTGATGGCGTGTTTTCGGGACTAGCTAAGTTATAGTCAGGGTTAGCGATAACGAGAGGATAGGTGACTTTTGCGGGAATTTTGGCTTTAAAGCGCAGGATATCTCGCCCTACATTTAAGAAGTTGCAGCGATATTCATCCATTAAGTAGCTGCCTTTATCGGTGGGTAAAATTTCAAAGGGTAAGCAGTTTAATTCGCCATCGGGACAGATAATTAATTCTTGGGTGAGATAAGGCTTGATTTTGTCAAAAATAAGCTGGCTTAGTTCAATTTTTGACAGTATATCCTCTTGTTTCTTAAATACGGCCACACTTAATCCTCGTGGGTTTTCTACCGATTCCCGAAACTCTTTCACTAATTTGTCTATGGGTTCAGCTTCTCCTAAATCTATCATAGTTAGCTGTTCTGGGGCTTGGGCAGGTAGGATAAAGGCGAGATAGCGAGGGGGAAAGGATGCAGCGTCACCGTTGGCGGGAATTGCCTGAAAATTGTAGTTATTAAACCTGAAAAATTCAATTAGGGTAGTTCCTTCGGGTAATTCTAAAGCGATGGTACGAAAATCAGCGTTTTGCAGTTCTTTTTCGAGGTTAAGTTCGGGGATATTTAATTCTCGTTCGAGGTTTTCCGCTTGTTGTTCGAGGGATTTAATTTCTTGTTGGTAGTAGGGAAGTTGTTCGGGGGTGGGTATATCAAAACAGCGTTTGGCGAGTTGTTGTCTGATTTGTTGCCATTGTTGGAGTTTGGGGGCAAGATGGGCGTATTGTTGGGATAAAAGGGCGATTTTTTGCAGGATGGCGGTTTCGGTTGCGATCGCTTTCCGTCTTAAGATGAGGTTATAGGCAGATTGTACCGCTTCGGGAGTATTAGGAAAGTGTTGGAAAACGAGAGAGAGAAATCTTTCTACTTTATAGTAGTTTTGTATAAGATAAATGATGCGTTGTTTATCGGTGCTGATACTAAAGATTTTCGAGATAGTTTTTAAGTCAATATCTGCCGCTTCTTGCATTAATTTTAGGGCTGGTTTATGGCAGTTGGTTGCTGTATATAATAGGGCTAAGTTATTCAGAGAAGTAGCATAGCCAGGGTGTTCAGTACCTAGAATTTTACCAATAATTTTGAGAGCTTGTTGATGGAGAGGTAAAGCTTGCTCATACTGTCCCATTAGCTTATATAAGTTAGCTAAATTATTCAGAGAACTAGCATAGTTAGGGTGTTCAGTACCTAAACTTTTACCACGAATTTCGAGAGCTTGTTGATGGAGAGGTAAAGCTTGCTCGTACTGTCCCATTGACTTATATAATACGGCTAAGTTATTCAGAGAAGTAGCATAGTCAGGGTGGTCAGTACCTAAACTTTTACCACGAATTTTGAGAGCTTGTTGAGAGAGAGGTAAAGCTTGCTC
>NZ_JASJFF010000516.1:0-1438 GCF_030065435.1 Microcystis sp. M53603_WE2 | reverse complement strand
GGGGGGTGCCGATAGGCGGGGGGATCCCCCTTGATAAGGGGGGTGCCGATAGGCGGGGGGATCCCCCTTGATAAGGGGGGTGCCGATCCTTCCTTAATAAGGGGGCATCTGATAATTTTTAACGCCTACCTACTTATGATGTTCACACAGTAGAGAAAAAGCCAAAAACCTCCGTTAAGTATAACGGAGGCTGGTTAATTAATTAACAATTTTCAGCTACAATTTCGCCCCACATTCAGGACAGAATTTATTATTCCAACTGTTAACCGCGCCACAACTGGGACAATTGAGCATTTCACAACCCCCAGTGACAATTTTCGGTAAACCAATCATACGGGAATTACTTTGGCCGGGGGCAACCATGGGATAACAATTTTCGTCTTTAGTCACGATCGCATTGACTAAAACCGGACCATCATGGGCCAACATTTCGGCAATTTTTGCGGCTAATTCCTCTCGATGGCGAATAGTAATCCCTTTAATGCCGTAAGCTTGGGCTAACAGTTCCACATTTGGCATTCCCGCTTCCATATTGGAATTAGAATAACGTTCCCCATAGAAAGCTTCTTGCCATTGACGTACCATACCCTGCCAACCATTATTAATAATAATCGTCTTGGCATGAATATTAAATTGGGTTAGGGTGGCCAATTCCTGTAGATTCATTTGGAAACTGGAATCACCACTAATACAGATGACCTCCTCATCGGGAATAGCCACCTTTACCCCCATCGCAGCCGGTAAACCGAAACCCATCGTCCCCAATCCCGCGCTAGAAATCCAACGTCGGGGTCCATTTTTGAGGAATTGGGCCGCCCACATCTGATGCTGGCCCACATCGGTGGTATAGTAGGCGTGGGGTGCTTGACGACCCACCTCAACGATCACTTCTTGGGGGGAAAGTCTGCCTTCTGGTCGAGGTACTTGCAGGGGATAATCTTGTCGCCAGCGCTCGATCTTGGCTAACCAAGCTTGGCTGCGATCAGAATTAGTGGGATAATCAAATTCTCTGGCTTTTTGGAGTATTTGTTCTAAAACTACCCGCACATCCCCGACAATCGGCACGTCAGGGGCGCGATTTTTGCCCACTTCGGCCGGGTCTATATCCACATGGATTACCTTAGCTTTCGAGGCGAATTCGTCCAATTTCCCCGTTACTCGGTCATCAAAACGAGCGCCGACGGCAATTAATAAATCACACCCGGTCACGGCAAAATTAGCGTAGGCAGTGCCGTGCATTCCTAACATTCCCACCGAGAGGGGATGATGTTCATCAAAAGCACCGATACCCATTAAGGTGGTGGTGACGGGTAACTGAAAACGCTCGGCAAACTCGGCAATTTGGGCGTGGGCATTAGCTGCGATCGCACCTCCACCAACGTAAAGTAAGGGTTTTTCGGCGGTTTCCAAGAGGTGTAAAGCGGCCTCGATTTGACGG
>NZ_JASJFF010001317.1:0-1490 GCF_030065435.1 Microcystis sp. M53603_WE2 | reverse complement strand
GGAACCCCCTAAGCCGAGTTTTCAAGGTGCTGCGCCGTCCACTTGGTTTTCGAGACTGGCCTTTTAATTCTAACGTAAAGCCAACCTAGAACGGCGGGGTTTCAGACCCAAAATTTCCGATGAACTACTCGGCCGCAGCAGCGTTTAAGGGTTTAATGCTGACGATGCGAGCGCCTAAACGGGTAATCCGACGCATTTCTTGATTCATGCGGCTATAGGGAACGGTTAAAAAGACACTGCCACTCTTACGGATAGAATAATCTAGGTTATCAGTATTGTCATTTTGACTTAAACCGACGACTTCATAGACAAAAAGGCGATTTTCTTTGGCACTAGAGAGACTTTGCATCGAAATGGCTCCTACATTGATGTTATAGTTCTCTAGTTTAGCCTAGCAGGGAGACTAGCAATCTAGTTAATGGCCGATTGTCGGGTATTTCCGCAAAAAAATAGATACAGCTACAGGCCGCATTGGCCGCTAAACCTCTCGAATAACGGACAGTAACGGCGACTTTTTCCTGTTCTAAAATAGTTTTCAAAGCTCTGATTCTCTTTTGATCAGGCCGTTGATCATCCACCTCTTGAATGGGATTAAGTGATCGCTGTTAATTGTTTGAAGATCAGCCTGCTGATAAGTCGCAACGCTACCTCCTTGATCTAGTGTAGTCGATTGATGTCGTACTACTTATCATCCTTGATGATGTCTCGCAGATCTGTACTGAACTGGAAGGACAATAGAAATGTCCCTTTAGGGGTTTGTATAGTAGTAAATCTCCAAAAAAGAGAAATTTGTTCATGTCGAGTTCTTAGCAAGAAACTTTTTATATTATACCTATCTTGAACGCTAGTATATTCTTGCAGAACCGTATAGTCTTTACAGACACCGTACTCCTGATTGAATACCTTCAAAACACTTTTTACCATAGAAATTTGTTGATTAATTTTATCTAAGGCATCTTTTCGATCTTTTTCACTTGAATCTGAATGTAGTGATATAAATTTGATCGCACTATCCCTCCAAAAATCGACCGCCCCATCAATATTACCCGCTTTGTAAAGCTGCAAAAAATCACGAACAGGCACAGGAAGTTGTGCCATCTCCTCATCATCAATTACGATCAAGGTGGGTGTGGTTGGTTCTTGGCCGACAAGTAGCGGTTGACTATAAGCTACCCCAGGAAAACAATTAAAAACCGCTAAAGTTCCTAAAGCTGCAATTGCTAATATTTGACTTTTCATGATCCTTACCCCCGAACTCGAAAAAATCACCAACAGTCGAGTTACTGCGGTTGACAAGTACTAAAATCTACTTCTCTGAAAAAATTCCGTGGCAGCATAACCAAAACCGCTAGTTAGGGTCTGCTGAAAAAGTTTGTTGGTGGGGGCAGGGTGTGGGGTGTGGGGTGTGGGGTGTAGGGTTTTACCGATTTTGAGGTAGTCAGTTACCTAATTTTCAGGGAAAAAGTACCTGAATTTTACCCCCGATCCCT
>NZ_JASJFF010001024.1:0-5835 GCF_030065435.1 Microcystis sp. M53603_WE2 | reverse complement strand
GCTTTTTTCTCCCCTCTCTACAATAATTACTCGCAGCCAGAAATACGTTGGGGACTATCATACTTTGTGCTTTTTGTCAAAAAAACTTTTTTTTTGCAATAAAACTACATAAAAAAAAGATCATCGTTGTGGGTGAAATTGACTCATTTACCTGTCTTAATGAGGATTACCTTCTAGGTGTGGCAACGGTTTCAACCACTGCTGCCCAAAAAAGCACAGAATACCCCATTATGAAATTCAGTAAAATCGCTGTTACCATAATAACATCGTTGTTAAATAAAAATCTTTCTCAATTAATTCTTAAGATTTTATAAATATTGCGGAATGTTAATTTAAATATTCTCAAGTGTTTGCAGTCAATAAATAATTTTTGCTTATCTTTGTCGGAAAATAGAACTCCTGCAAAAATCCAACATCTACCATGGGGTTAGGAGTCAGAAGTCAGGAGTCAGGAGTCAGAAGTCAGGAGTCAGAAGTCAGAAGTCAGGAGATAGGAGACGGGAGACGGGAGATTATTTTTATTTATTCTCCCCACACCCGACACCCGACACCCGACACCCGACACCCGACACCCGACACCCGACACCCAACACCCGACACCCGACACCCCACTTCCCACTCTATTTTAATTTGACTGCCATAATTGCCAAGCTTTAACGAGATTTCCCCCCATCAAGGCAGCCACTGCATTTAAAGTCTTAATTTCCTCACTATCGGGATTTAATTGTCTAGCTTTATCTAAGACTTTTTGGGCTGCTTGCGGTTGCCAATCGTAGAGATAAATAAAACCCTGATAAGCATAATGATAGGGATTATGGGGGTCAATTTTAATCATTTCCTCCGTGGCTTTTATTGCCCCTGCCACATCCTGTTGTAGTACCTTAGAAATTGCTAATCCGTAGGCTAAAGATAATTTATCGGGGGGGTTTTGTTGCTGTAAACGATAGGAAAAAGCCTTGTCTGCTTGCAGCACATAATCCTGAATCGAATCGTATTGATTGATACGATTAGTTAACTCAAAAATTGGCTCAATACCCGTTAATCCTTGACCAATATTAGCAGACTTTAAGCGCAATTGGGTCACTAAATCTAATTGGGGCGTTGCTAACTTGGGAACTTGAGGATCGATGGTAATTTGAGCATTAGTTTTAATTGGATAGGTTTCGCCAGTTTCCCGATTGAGATAGACAGCAGATAAGCGATAAACTCCGGGGGTTGCTGCCGACTGCATGGCGGTTTTTTCAGTGACTTCAAAACCTTTTTGTTGCTCTTCTGGAGTTAATTTTTCTGCCATTAATCCCCCCATAGCAATACCATGATCGTGCATCCAATAATCCTTACCGTCCACTTCTTGCCAGGTTAAAATTACTATCCCTGACTTTAATTGTTGCCAGTCTCCTGCCCATTTATAAACCACGGGAATGGGTTGATTAGGAGAAGCTTTTTCGGCAAGGGTAATCTCTCTTAATTCCACCCGTTTTGGCGCATTTTCAAGGGGGTTAACCGTGACGGAAGGATATATTTTTCGGTGTAGGGACAGGGTACTATCATCCGGTAGCTGCCAAGTTTTTTCCACTTGGAAATCTGGTCCAGTGGCGACTCGATTAACAATTTTTTTCTGGACATCGGGGACGGAACCCTGTTCACCAGTTTTAGTTAAAAACCAATCTAAAGAATTGACATCCTTTTCGATATCTTCTTCCCGAACTCCCACCTGTCTGCCGGCAACCTGGGAATTATGTTTACCACCGTAGAAAGAGAAAGTATGTTGATTTAATTCGGGGGTGGAAGGTAAAACCCCTAGAGTGCTGCGAAGATAGGGAGAATCGGCTAGAATCTCTTTAACTACTTCTTCCTGTTGCCAGCCGGTTTTTAAATAGGGATGGTGTTGTAATTCGGGACTGAAAACGTTAGTAATTAGCTCTCCCCCCAAGGGAAATAAATTTAAGCTGGTGAGGATAGCGGCAATAGTTATCGTTCCCCAACGGATACCAGGGGCAAAACGACCACGCCAAGATAATAAACCAACGGATAAAATTAAGGATAAAGTCGGTAAAAGCGGCAAAATATAACGAGCATCTTTATTGATATTTAGGGATGATAATAGGTATCCCCCCAGCAGAAAAACTCCTAACCAAATCCACACAGGACGATTAACCTTATCTTCGGTTTTTCTATGACGTAAGGAGATTAATAATCCCACCACAGGAACTAATAACAATACCCAAGAAAGAAAATAGGGTAAAACTTGGGCGTAAAATGTCCAGGCATCTGGACTGGTAAGAGGCGGATCTCCCTCCAAAATCGCCGAATCTACCGTGGCACGTTTGCCCGCGGTTAACATTAATAACCAATTCGTCCGATACCAGGGAAACATTAGCAATGCTGCCGTCAAAAAACTCAGCATTAATTGCGCTAGATTACCCCAACGTTTTCGCCGGAGATTTTCGCCCAATACCCACAAAATCGGTAAAAAGAGGAAAAATAGGGCGGTTTGTTTGACTAACATCCCTAAACCGCAAGAAATCCCGAAAGCGATCGCTTTTAGCCAGCCTTGACCACTAAATCGCCACCATGTCAAGCATAAGTAGGAAAACGTTACAATTGCCGCTAAGGGAAAATCTAAGAGATATTCGAGGCGATAATAGTATAAACCCGGGAGAAATTGACAGATTAAGACCGCCCAGAGTGCTACAGTCCCATTAAAGAGGATAATTCCCAATCCGTACACAGAAAAGAGCAGTAGGGCGCTATAGATAGCCATTACCCACATACCCGCATCAAGGCTAATACCAAAGAGATTAAAGAAGGGAATCGTTAAAAGATAGGTTAAAGGGGGAATTTTCGGGGACATTAGCCATAAACCGCGCCACCAATCCCCATCAAACCAGCGCGGATTTTGGAAAGCTTGGCTATAGATAATCCCACCGTTGAGATAATCGGCCTGATCCCAAGCAGGAATAGTATGATCGAGACTAAACCAGAATCTATCGACTAATATCCCCAATATCCAAATAATACTGACAATAATTAATCCCTGTCTCCCCTCTAGCGATCGCTTCAAAATGACTTCTCCCTAGTGCAACTCTCAATTATTCTGCCACGCTCTCAAGCGCCCCTGAAAAAATCGCCAGCAAGAAACACCAGACCGATCAGGGTAAAATAAAGATTTAGTGAAAAATTGTAACAGGAACTTGACAAATGCGAGTGGTGATCGTTGGTGCAGGGTTAGCGGGAATGGCAACAGCTATCGATCTGGTCGATGCGGGCTGTACAGTAGAAATCTTAGAATCTCGTCCCTTTGTCGGTGGAAAAGTCGGTAGTTGGGTAGATGCGGACGGTAATCACATCGAGATGGGCTTGCACGTCTTTTTTGGTTGTTACTATAATCTTTTTGAGTTAATGAAAAAAGTGGGCGCTTTTCAATCCCTACTGCTCAAAGAACACACCCACACTTTTATCAACGAAGGGGGAAAAATCGGCGAATTAGACTTTCGTTTCGCCGCGGGTGCGCCTTTTAACGGTTTAAAAGCCTTTTTTACCTCCTCCCAACTCTCAGCAGCCGATAAAATCTTTAATTCTCTGGCCTTAGGTACAAGTCCCATTGTCCGCGGTCTGATAGACTTTCAAGGAGCGATGAAAACGATTCGGGATCTGGACTCGATTAGCTTTGCCGATTGGTTTCGTAGCCATGGCGGTAATGAAGGCAGTTTAAAAAAAATGTGGAATCCGATCGCCTACGCGTTAGGATTTATCGATACGGAAAATATCTCGGCCCGTTGTATGCTGACGATTTTCCAATTTTTTGCCGCTAAAACCGAAGCTTCCGTCCTGCGGATGTTAGAAGGTTCCCCCCACGAATACCTGCATAAACCGATTATTAACTATCTGGAGGCCCGGGGTGCCAAAATCTCTACCCGTCGTCAGGTGCGGGAAATTCTCTATTCTGGAGAGGGCGAAAATCTGCAAGTTAATGGCATGATCGTCGCTAACGGAGAAACCACGGAAACTATCACCGCAGATGCCTATGTTTGCGCTGGTGATGTCCCCGGTATTCAGCGTCTTATTCCCCAAGATTGGCGAAAAATGCCGATTTTTGACAATATTTTCCGACTAGAAGCCGTCCCCGTCGCTACGGTACAATTGCGTTTTGACGGTTGGGTGACGGAGTTAAATGATGCCGAAAAACGCCGACAACTGCAAAAAGCGGTGGGAATTGACAATCTTTTGTACACCCACCAAGCGGATTTTTCCTGTTTTGCAGATCTTGCTCTCACCAGTCCTAGGGATTATTATCGCCCCGGAGAAGGTTCTTTATTACAGTTGGTTTTAACCCCCGGGGATCCTTTTATTAAAGCTAAAAATGAAGATATCGCCCAGCACGTTTTAGCGCAAGTCCACAAGTTATTTCCCTCCTCCCGGGAGTTAAAGATGACTTGGTTTAGTGTGGTGAAATTAGCCCAGAGTCTCTATCGGGAAGCACCTGGTATGGATGTCTATCGTCCCTCGCAAGCGACTCCTATTGCTAACTTTTTCCTGGCTGGCAGTTATACCCAACAGGATTACATTGATAGCATGGAAGGAGCCACTTTATCGGGTAAACAGGCAGCCAAAGCGATCCTACAACAGGCCGAGCGCCGGAAATCTTTAGCCACGGTTTGAGCAAACAGCCAGCAATCTCCTCCCTTGAGAAGGGATTGCCTCTAAACTTGTTTTCAGTGGCAAAAGATAACCGCTATAGCTAACTTGGCAAGTCAGCCCCTCAGGCCAAGCTATACAAAAAAGACCGATCAAGCTAGACTCGTAAAAAGATCACTCCATCTAGAAGGCTTACCCTAGACTGGAAAGAACGTCGGAAAAATCTCGTCAGAAATAGGAGTCAATCGAGTTTATGCCAGAGCTTGCTGTACCATTAGAGCTTGATTTCACCAGCGAAACCTATAAATCAGCCTATAGTCGCATTAATGCCATCGTTATTGAAGGCGAATACGAGGCCAATAGCAATTATATTCAATTAGCAGACATCCTCACCGATAACAAAGAAGAGTTACACCGTCTGGCAAAAATGGAAAACCGTCACATGAAAGGTTTTCAAGCTTGCGGCCGAAATTTGCAAATCACTCCTGATATGGATTATGCCAGAGAATTCTTTTCCTCTCTGCACGAGAACTTCCAAATTGCCTACGCAGAAGGTAAAGTTGTCACCTGTTTATTAATCCAATCTTTGATTATCGAAGCTTTCGCGATCGCTGCCTATAATATTTATATTCCTGTTGCTGATCCTTTTGCTCGTAAAATTACTGAAGGCGTAGTTAAAGACGAATATTTACATCTCAATTTTGGCGAAGAATGGCTAAAAGCGAACTTTGAAACCGCTAAAAAGGAATTAGAAGCCGCAAATCGAGCTAATCTTCCCATTGTCTGGAGAATGCTCAATCAAGTCGAGGATGATGCTCGCGTCCTCGGTATGGAAAAAGAGGCCCTCGTGGAAGACTTTATGATTAGCTACGGGGAAGCTTTAAGCAATATTGGTTTCAGCACCCGTGATATTATGCGGATGTCTGCCTACGGATTAACTGCTGTCTAAACCTTGAGCGTCGAGATTTCCTGTTTTTCCCCTGCTGCCGCTCAACACAGAGCGGCTCTTTTGTGTATTATATTTAAGAGTCTTAACGATTTCTTAGCAATATCCTAATTTTTATCTAGTGCCATCTAGTCTAACGAAAGAACAATCAATGTTTGGTCTTATAGGTCATCTTACCAGTTTAGAACACGCCCAATCGGTCGCCGACGATCTAGGTTATCCTGAATATGCTAACCAGGGATTAGATTTTT
>NZ_JASJFF010000932.1:0-1496 GCF_030065435.1 Microcystis sp. M53603_WE2 | reverse complement strand
CGGTTGCAAAAACAGTATGGCAAAGGTAAATGGAGAAAATTAAAGGGCATAGCCCAAGTTCAGCTTCCCAATGGTATAGTAAGGTTAGCTGAAGTCCATTGGTACGAGAGCTTCTGGCATTGGCAAAAAAGAATTTAAGCTCAAGCTACCCTTTCTCGATTGACCATGAAAACAGAGCCATCGCCAACAAATAAGTTCGCAGTTTGTCTCAATAATGAATGCTACGAAGCTTCACTAGAGGTGGGAAAAATATACCGCGTTATCCCTGATGAGACAGCAGAAATAAACAGTCTAATTCGGGTTATTGATGAAAGGGGTGAAGATTACGCTTTTTCTGTGAATCGGTTTCATGCTATTGAGTTACCAAAGCCAATAGAAGAGGCATTGTTATCAATGGCCAACTAAAATCCTGCCAATCCACCGAAAAAGAAACCACAAAAGTAGGCTAAATTGCCTCTAAAAATACCATAAATACCCCTTCATTCAATCTTGAGTGGGTTTATTTTTTTCTTCATCAACAATCTGTAAAACACTGCTGTATAAAGCTGCAGCAACCCAAAATCCTGCTCGATCAATCAAAGCGTCTAGCAAGGGTTTCACCTCAGAGATTAACCCTCGATTCTTCGCCTCAACCAAAATGCCCAGAATTCCTGTGTATCGAAGATTAAGTCTAGCAGCAATCCTACGACCACGACGCTCATCAATCAAAACTTGATCTGCTCCCAACTCAAGTGCTAAAGCAATAGCCTCAGCTTCTCCCTTATCTAGTTCATCAGCAAGAGCTTCAATCACTGTGCGGTTAGTTACCGTTCGAGTTTGAATCCAATCTAAGGTTTGGACTTCTATTGAACCTGCTACCGGAAAATCAGGCTCAGTTAATTCTCGATAAACTGCTTCGGGAATAAAAACTATTTCGTAAAGTTGTTGTAGCAGATGAAGTTGATTAATGGCGGCAAGATTGTTGATAGGGGATGTATCACTGACAACGATCACAATCTGCCCATCTCCCGCAAGTTCTTAATATCCTGTTCAAAATCTTCGACATCGTAGTGTACCGGAATTTGACGACTTGCAAGTAGGTGTTGAAAAGCAATACGATTCATTCCTGCAAATCGACTCGCTTGAGCAAGGGTGAGCTTCTCTTTTTGAAAGAGCATGACCGCAATTTCCTGCCTCATCTCAGCTTCAGTCATGCGTGTTGCACTGAGAATTTCATCGGAGATATCAATACTCATGGCTATAACCCTATCTATCCCTTCCTATTGGAATAATATCATAACCCCCTTCATTTAGTCAGTTGAGGGGGTTTATTTTTTGCGTCTCTTCCTCTTACACATTTTACACATTAAGAATCGGGGTTCTTCGTTACTTGGTATGGTTCGATAGGGGGGCATAAATCGACTAAATCCTTATCTGGCAAGAGACTTAATTGATTAGTTCGCTCTAGAGCAAAAACAATTGACAAAAATCGCTAAATGCTTTTCTATATAAGGGTT
>NZ_JASJFF010001018.1:0-2866 GCF_030065435.1 Microcystis sp. M53603_WE2 | reverse complement strand
TCTGTTAACTTTTGTTTCGAGCCTGTCAGCCTTTTGGCTCGTGGGTGTTGACGATGGTTAATTCGTATCTTCGCCCCAGGGCTATCCATAGGTTCTGGCTCAACGGGTTTCTGATTTAGGCTATCAGATACCGCTTTTTTTTCCTCGCTCACTACCTCAGATGTACCAAGTCTAAAGCAGCAGGAAATGCCGTCACTCTAGGCATCTAGAGGACAGGACTAAGGTTATTACTAACCCGCACCTGTAGGGTTATAAAGTTATCAAGGTACTACATTTACCAAGCGGCTAATCCTCTAAACGTCTTACTGTCTAGTTTCTAGCCAACGAATCGCACCACACCCCACACCCTAGCTATTTCTCGTTTTGTTTATGGGGTAAAAAGAAAGCATCGAGGGGATCTTGGACGGGTTTAATCACTGTGGGGGGTTTGGGGGGAATCGCTTCCGCGACGGGTTGCACGGGTGGATTGGGTTTAACGGGGGTAACGACGGGAGTTTCTGGGGGTTTTGTTGCGGTTGCGCTGGGAATTGTCACCTGTCGGGGATTTTCCAGGGGTTTAGTGGAGACCGGGGGAGAATTATTTTCTGGGGGTTTAACTTCTGAGGTGGGGGAAGGTTTAATTTCTGGGGACGGAGAAGGAGTGGGAACCGAATTAACTGCTACTGCATCCATCTGTTCTAATTCCACCACATACAATTCGTTAACGGTTTGGGAACCCTGGGGAATAGCTTCAAAGTCAATTTTGCCCTTAATGACGATTTCTTCGCCTTGACGGGGTAATTTATTGCTATTGGTGCGAATCCAAATCTTACCAGACTTATCCTGCAAAAGATAGGCTCCTCCCGCTAAAAAAGGGGCATAATTGCTCACAGTTCCCCTAAGATAAACTAAAGAGCCTTTTGGTTTTTCCTGTAATTGCTCGATCGCTGTTAGGGGAGGATCACCGATGTAGGGAACGGCAATACCGAGGTCAGCAAGGGTACTACAACCGAATAACCCTAGCAATAATAATAAACTGCCGATGCGCCCTACACGAGTCTGAATAGACATTCTTGCTTTAACCTTAACGAGTGCGATTAGCCAATCTTTTTGACCATAGAATAGATCCGAAAGATTTTTGTTCTCGGTATTATCATAGAATGTCCGTAACTACTTGCCAAATTCTCGACGGGAAAGCCTTAGCTCAAAAAATCCAACTTGGTCTAGGAGAGCGCATCCAGACGCTAAAATCTCCAATGGGACGACCTCCGGGGTTAGCGGTGTTGATGGTGGGGGATAATCCCGCTAGTGCCGTTTATGTCCGCAATAAGGAGAAAGCTTGTACTAAAATCGGTATGGCCTCTTTTGGTCGTCATTTTTCCACCGATACAAGTGAACTAGAAATTTTAGCGGAAATTGTCCGTCTCAATCAAGATGAGCGGGTGGACGGGATTTTAATTCAATTACCCTTACCTAAGCATTTAGATGCGGTTTCCCTTCTCTACCAAATTGACCCGAAAAAAGATGCTGATGGTTTACATCCTCTCAATTTAGGCGGTTTAGTGCGGGGTGATGACTGTATCCGCAGTTGTACTCCTGCGGGGGTCATGGCACTGCTGAAAGAATATAATATTCCCATAGCCGGTAAGCACGCGGTGGTGGTGGGTCGCAGTATTCTAGTGGGGAAACCTTTAGCTTTAATGTTATTGGAGGAAAACGCTACGGTAACTATTGCTCACTCGCGCACGGAAAATCTGGCAGAAATAACCAGAAGTGCCGATATTTTAGTACCTGCTGTCGGTAAAGCCAATTTAATCACTAAAGATATGGTAAAACCTGATGCGGTAGTGGTGGATGTGGGTATTAATCGCGTCGCTGACCGTTTGGTGGGCGATGTGGACTATGCTGGGGTTTTAGAAGTGGCTAGTTATCTTACTCCTGTCCCCGGGGGTGTCGGTCCGATGACGGTGGCAATGTTATTACAAAATACCTTGTTAAGTTACGAACGCAAGTTATAAATCCGCAGCTACCAGCTATCAGCTGTAGCTGTAGGATGGGTTAGCGGTAGCGTAACCCATCGGGGTGTTGGGTTTCATGCTTCAACCCAACCTACGTTCATCTAAACTCCTAAAATTTCTGCAATAGTGAATTCTATATCGGGAAATGATTCAATAAAAATACTTTCACATCGATAATATTTCTGAATAGCTTGATAACTACCCTGCAGCGGATAGCGATAAACTTCTACAGATTCTTCCTTGAGATTGACAATCCAAACTTCTTGAATATTTGCTTCCGCATAAAGAGGGATTTTAGTATAGCGATCATAATCGAGGGTAGAATCGGAAACTTCAATAATTAAATAGATATCTTGAGGACAAGGATGGGCAGCAACATAAAAATCCGATCGAGGTATTAGTAAACTTAAATCTGGTTCTGGTTGAGAATTATTATTTAATCTAATCGGATTTTGCACTCCTAAGAGAATAAGACCGCCAAATTTTCGATAAAATAACTGTGTTAATCGATAAATACTGGCAGCATGACGGGTTCCCATCGGTGACATTTTGATAATTTCTCCTCGAATTAATTCCACTTTTTCATCGGGTTTGATTATTGCCTGGGTTGCCATTTTTTCGTATTCTTCCACCGTAAACTTACGGGTAATCAGTGATAAAGACATTTTAACTAAACTCCTAAGATTTCTGCAATAGTGAATTCTATATCGTGAAAAGATGTCATAAAAACCCTCTCATTTATAGAGTATTTCTGCATAGCTTGATAACTACCATTCAGAGGATGGCGATAAACTTCTAAACATTCTTCCTTGAGATTGACAATCCAAACCTCTTTAATATTTGCTTCTGCATAAAGAGGGATTTTAGTA
>NZ_JASJFF010000001.1:0-3578 GCF_030065435.1 Microcystis sp. M53603_WE2 | reverse complement strand
TATCACTATCATCTGTTTTCCCTTTTTCTGCAAATTTCTTCTTAATCAACGCTTTTAAACCCTCATAAGCATCCTTAACGGCTGTTCCTGCCGTATCCTTAGCAGCAGCCGCCGCACCAGCAGCCAACGCAGCGAGAATTATTTCCATTGCCTGAGACTCCAAATTAGATATTGCTGACTCAATCTTATACCATTTCTCTAAATGAAAACTACACATCGAATTTAAATCCCCCTTTAAGTTCCCCTTTTTAAGGGGGATTTAGGGGGATTAAACTTCTGTAGTCAGACTTTGGAGAATTGGTATTAGATCAAAGCAAAGTATCTGACGCAATTATGGCGCAGGTATTGGGCGCGGATGGCTTGCTCGTTGGGGTTGTTGGCTACCACTGCAAGCTGGACGTAGGGTAGCGACAGAAGGTGTAAATCCCACCGTCATCGATGCCCTGCTTGTTCGGTAAAAATCGTTCGCACTGAGGAATGATTTCGACGGGATAGCCGAAAATCTGGACAAAACTGGGAGTAGCAGTCCTCTAGATGCGCCCAATCAAGCGCACACTCAGTATGAGTAATACTAAACCAGGTTATTAAAAACTGATTATTTATTCTCCCTTTTGCCTCTTGCCTCTTGCATGAGTGCCTGTCCTGATATGTAAGCCTATACTCAACGGATTTAGTATAAAACCTATCAGACAAAGGACAAGATAGCGATATAACCTGCTTGAGCATCTTCTCCTGTTGACTGGCTACAGACCTTCGAACAGCAAAAAACTTGAACAACAAAAACTAGAACAGCAAGGGATGGAGGCAACCCCATCCCCAAACTAGACAATTATGCTATTCTTTTTTATACATCACCTCCACCACGGTATGGACGTTACCTCTGGGATGAAAATCCCCCTTAACTTTCATCTGCAAGGGTTCGCAAGCGGCCACCAAATCATCTAAAATTTGGTTAATTGCTTCTTCGTGGGAAATATAACGATCGCGATAACTATTAATATAAAGTTTAATCGCCTTTAATTCCATCACCTTTTGATCGGGAACGTAGCTAAGATAAATAGTGGCAAAATCGGGATAACCGGAAAAGGGACACTTACAGGTATATTCCGGCAGAGTGATCTGAATATCGTAATTTCTGCCAGGGCGTGGATTGGGGAAAGTAATTAATGTTCCTTCGGCAATTTCTCTTTCCCCGTACTTAACTTCAATTTTTTCGGAAGACTGAACCATGTTTTTTCCTAACTAGACAATGTTTCCTATCATAGCTGGAATATTCTCTCAAGAGGCGTTACCGAATCAAGAGATGAATAGTAACTCCTGCATCCTATTGACAAATTAGCTTAGTCCCGGGTTGAAAGAATGCCGAGAAGACAATGCAGACTTAAAATCAGCCAAGTCGAATTTTCAGGTAAAAAATGCTCTATGATTAACTCTAAAGATACTGTAAAACTGGTTTCATGCTCTCCGAGATTAAAAACATAGCCGAGAGTCTCGCACCCCGATTAGTGGAGATTCGCCGCCACATTCACGCGAATCCAGAGTTAAGTGGGCAAGAATATCAAACGGCCGCCTATATTGCCGGGGTTTTGTCTTCCTGTGGTCTATCGGTGCAGGAAGCGGTGGGAAAAACGGGAGTTAAGGGAGAATTGGCGGGAAAAGGCAGTGATCGAAGGATTTTAGCCATCCGCGCCGATATGGATGCCCTACCGATCCAAGAAAGAACCGATTTAGACTTTGCTTCCCGCAAACCGGGGATTATGCACGCCTGCGGTCACGATGTTCATGCTACCGTCGGTTTAGGGGTGGCGATGGTGCTTTCCCGTCTCTCGGAACCTTTGGGGGGAAAAATACGCTTTCTCTTTCAACCAGCAGAGGAAATCGCCCAGGGGGCCAATTGGATGATCCGGGAGGGGGTGATGCGGGATGTCAGCGCCGTTTTGGGGCTGCACGTTTTCCCCTCGATTCCGGCCCGATCGATCGGAGTTCGTTACGGGGCCTTAACTGCAGCTGCCGACGATCTGGAGATTTTTATTCAAGGGGAATCCGGCCACGGGGCCCGGCCCCACGAGGCGATCGATGCTATCTGGATCGCCTCGCAAGTAATCACCACTTTACAACAGGCAATTAGTCGGACTCAAAACCCTTTGCGTCCCATTGTCCTCACCATCGGGCAGATTAGCGGTGGTCGCGCCCCCAACGTCATCGCTGATCAGGTACGCATGGCGGGAACCGTGCGATCGCTGCACCCAGAAACCCACGCCCATCTCCCGGAATGGATCGAGAGTTTGGTCACGAATGTCTGTAGCACCTATAACGCTAAATGTCAAGTAAAATATCGTCGGGGTGTGCCATCGGTGCAAAATGACCAATTTTTAACCCGTTTGGTGGAAGAAGCTGGTTTAGAAGCTTGGGGACGGGATCGGGTTTTAATTCTCTCGGAACCCTCCATGGGGGCCGAGGATTTTTCCCTTTATTTGCAACAGGCCCCGGGGACAATGTTCCGTCTGGGAGTGGGTTCTACTAACCTCCTCAATCCCCCCCTTCACCATCCGGAATTTTTAGTGGATGAGTCGGCAATTCTGACGGGAGTGATTACTTTAGCCTACGCGGCCTATAAATATTGGCAACGGCAAGATTAAACCGGTTTTTCAAGATAATTTTATGGAAATTTGGGAAGATTTAGCTATTATAGCTTGGACGGAATTGCTGCTGGATAATTATGAACGATTAATCGGGCGATCGCTTTTACCCCGGATCGGTACTGGCAAAGAACAGAGTAAAATGCTCTTTTATGCCCCTTTTGTCCTAGTTTCCCACGGTACACAAACTAATCCGATCTTCAATTATGGTAATCGCGGTGCCCTCGATCTCTGGGGTTTAACTTGGCCAGAATTATTAACAACTCCTTCGCGAGCGACGGTAGAGGGGGAGGAACCCGCCCAAGAACGCCAAAAAATGCTAGATTTAGTCAAAAAACAGGGCTATATCAACGATTATCACGGGGTAAGGATCACGAAAAACGGTCAACTATTTCGCATCGAAAAAGCGATCGTTTGGAATATCATCGATCGTGATGGCATTTACTGCGGACAGGCTGCCACCTTTGCCGATTGGATTTTTCTCTGATTTAAGCTGTACTGCCTTGAAACTCCGTCCCCACTTCCCCCCTCCCCCCCTCCCCCATCACCCCACTTCCCCACTTCCCCCCCGTAACGCCCCCATTGGTCGGAGGCGCTACCATTTTACGGGATGTGATTAGGGTTTGCTGAAAAAGTTTCTCGTGGGGGCAGGGTGTGGCCCCCCCAACCCCCCCGACATCGGGGGGGTGGGGTGTGGGGTGTAGGGTTTTACCCATTTTCAGGGGGTCAATTACCTAATTTTCGGGGAAAAAGTCCCGGAATTTTCCCCCTGATCACTCCCATGCCTGGCACTTTTGGATTTCAAAAAGGTCTCAAAGTCTTACCCAACAAGGTTTTTAGATTTATTCAGCAAGCTCTACTTAGAGATTGCAGGTGGGTCGATCGCCGCTTAGATTTCATAGCACCGGCTATAACTTCGTAAGCGCCTGTTGTTTTCGT
>NZ_JASJFF010000217.1:0-2932 GCF_030065435.1 Microcystis sp. M53603_WE2 | reverse complement strand
CCCACACCCCACACCCTACACCCCACACCCCACACCCCACACCCTACACCCCACACCCCACACCCCACACCCTACTTTAATTGGTTTAATAATTGTTGTGTCACCACATCGGGATGCTGCGCTTCCATGATGGCCCGGACTACAGCTACCTGTTGCGCTCCTGCCTCTAAAACCTCTTTAATGTTACTACTATCAATACCACCGATCGCAAACCAGGGTAAAGGGCAATTTTCCCGCGCATAACGGACATATTCCAATCCTGCCGGGGTTTTTCCTGCTTTGGTGGGGGTGGCATAAACCGGCCCGACTCCCACATAATCGGCCTTTTCTTGGATTGCTTTGGCCATCTCTTGGGGATTAGTGGTGGACCGGCCGATAATTGCCCCAGGACCGAGAAATTGCCGCGCTAGGGAAATCGGTACATCCTGTTGACCGAGATGAACACCATCGGCATGAATGGCCTGAGCAATATCGACGCGATCGTTCATAATAAACAAAGCATCGTAACGGTGGCATAACTCACACAGTTTAGCGGCTTCTTCTAAACGAATGGTATCAGCGGCGGTTTTATGGCGGTACTGCACCAATTTTAACCCCCCTTTTAGGGCTAATTCGACGATTTCTAGCAGATTTTCGGCAGGAGAAGTGACTAGATAGAGGGGAGATGCTTGCAGTTTTTCCAGAGGTGGCGAGATTAATAGTTTACTCTCTAGCTGATAAACCCGATAGCGCAGCTGTTTACAGGCTATCCCTAGCTCCAGATCATAGAGTTTACCGTATTCTTCTAAAACCCTAAAAGCCTCCTGTACGCGAGCGAGATTGGCCTGCAGCAGTCCCTCGACAGTCTCCCGGATTTCTTCCCTGGGATGGCTTAAATCCCTGCCGATATCGCCGGCCGTGTCCCGATGTCGTTTAAGATCGATCGAGTGCCAACTAGCCAACTGATGGCGCATTTCTTTACATTCTTGGGCTAAATCGGGATTATCTAAGCCAAAACGACACCATTCTTCGATAATTCGCAGTCCTTCTCTGGCGCGGTCAAGGTTAGCATCGAGAATCCGTTTAATCGCCGTGGTTTCTAGTTTCATTTGCCGTTAATGTGGATGTCAATATAGCCGTCAGCCAATTTGATCCCCCTCAATCCAGCTTGGAAAAGGGAACTTTCCTGGTTTTCCCCCCTTTTTTAAGGGGGGCAAGGGGTAGGGTTGATTCATGAATCAACCCTACCTTGAATCAACCCTAGGGCAAGGGGGGATCATATTCTCTTTATCATCTCAAATATTACTATTCTTGGCCCTGGTTCGGGGAACAGTAGAGGCGGCATCAGACAGGCAACAAAGAGGGAGGAGAAACCCAGGCCAAGGATAATTTTAAGCCACACGGACATCCTTAAGCGCCCCTAGGTATTCTAGTAATTGCTGATGAGCCGGGTTATGTAGTGGGTAGAGATGATCGTAACAGATGGTGACGAGGGCTTGCAGATCGTCCACTAAATCCTCAGCTGCAATGGATTCCTGGGGTTGATTGAGGATAATGACTTGGATTTTGAAGAGACGGCACAAACCCAAAATAAAATCATGACAAAAGAGACTAATAGTTTCCGCATGGGTTAAAACTAGACATTTCACCTCACCCTGACAAATCATCTTCACTAGACGCATAAAATTAGGGTGATTGTGGCTGACTCCGTCGCCGATATCGGTGAGAATTTCAAAGGGTTGACCCTGCTGATGGCAAAATTCTTCTAACGCTTTTATCTGGGTGTCTAATTGGGGTTTTTGTTCAGGTCGATTAACACGAGCATAGCCAATAATCAATGGGGTTGCTTGACCAGATTGTAAGAGATCTTCCGGTCGAAATCGGCGATGACCGCCGCGGGTACGAATTGAGACAATTTTACCCTGTTGTTCCCAGCGCCGGAGGGTTTTAATGCTAACTCCGAGTAAATCGGAAGCTTCTCGAATAGTGATGAGGGTATTCATATAATAAGCTGTTAAGTAGGGTTTGCGGCAAAAAGTTTGTTGGTGGGGCTAGGAGACAGGAGACAGGAGACAGCTTTTGTGTATTCTCCCCACTTGCCACTTGCCACTTTTAAGTCAGGAGTCAGTAAGAATTGCGGCAATTTACATTTCTTAAGATAGAGAACAGAATTTATGTCCGACTACTTAACTTAACCCAGTTTTAATTAAAGAAATTTCTCGAGAGAGAATCGTCCAACTTTAGACAGTCAGTTGTCCACTTTTATACTGCCATTGCCCTACGCTGGTAACTATAGATGATTTAGGAAAATTAGTCATACCTCTTTAGATAGAGATATTCAACGGGATTTTTGGTCTTTCTAAAACCTGAGTTTGTCCGGGGGTTTTGGGGTGACATTTTTGTGGGAGCAAAAGGAAGTTACTGTAGGGATGAATTGCCTTCCCCCCGTTTTCCCCGTTAGGGAGTTGATTGCCATCGAACTCCAGTTTTGACTGTCAAGACTGTTAAGTTTTATACATTGTACCTCTCTTGATTAAGTTTTGTAAAGAATTGAGAGATTTTTTTTAAGTAGGGTTTGCGGCAAAAAGTTTTTCAGCAAACCCTAGGTACTGTCGAAAAATAATTTTGGTTCTTCGGTTTGTCTTATGCAACGTACAGGATTATAAGGAATGAAACCCTTATAGAGAAAGACATTTGGCGATTTTTGTCAATTGTTTGCGATCTGGAGCGAACTAATCAATTAAATCTCTTGCCAGATAAGGATTTAGTCGATTTATGCCCCCCTATCGAACCATACCAAGTAACGAAGAACCAGGATTTCTACTGTTGGGTATTCCTTTTTATATTCTCCTTCTACTGATAGAGAAGTCGAATCTAAATGGGAGTTCTCGGTTGCTACACCAAATTTTTTCACGGCCGCTAAACTAATCAGTAGGAAAATGACCGAAACATT
>NZ_JASJFF010001154.1:0-1490 GCF_030065435.1 Microcystis sp. M53603_WE2 | reverse complement strand
CCCGGGGCGGACATTTTCCACGAAAACCCGGATAGGAATGGGAGTCAGACGGGTGACAGCTTGATAGATTAGCCCCGGTTTAGCGATTAAACCCAAGGGAACATCAGCCTTGGCAATCAAAGGATGCCAAGAGACATCGGCCACATTGATTAATTTTTGCCAGAGGACATCGACGGGGGCGCTACTGACCACCCGATAGGTTTTGTAGAGTGAAAACTTACAGAATAGTTTGCCTTTTGCCGCTACAATCCTTAAGGAAAAATTGAGAATCACCGATTGCCTCCCGCAAAAATAATCTAGGGAATCTTCTATTTTGACATACCCCACGCCGTAAACGGACGTGGATTCTTCTCGCATCACTGCTGTGAATTTCTGGCTCAACGAGTCCACTTGAATTAGATTCCTGGCGAAATCCCACCCAGAGGTGGTTCTCTCCTCAGACTTTCGCGACCTTACAGAAGCCTGTTTTCGGGGTCCCCTACGATACAGTTCCAAACCTCTAAAATACTTGGTTTCTCTGGTACTTGGTGCTGAGAATTTTTACCTATAGGAGCATTCCCCTAGAGAACCCCATAACTCTAGTTTTCAAGGTGCGTTCATCGGTTGATGACTGGGTTTTTTAAGCGGTTGCTTACCCAGCCCCCTATTCTTAATAGCATACATCATATAAAGTCGCCCTCAAAGGGCGAGGCTTTCAACCCAATTTTTCGGTAAAAAATAAATGGCTTTCCGGCAGTGTGCGCTTTTGATAATTTTCAATTATATGAATAGATTGATAAAGCTTGTTCTCAAGCCGCTAAAAGCCTATCAGTTCTTTGTGTGATCAGTTTAACTTACTATAGCAGCGATCAATCTTTGTGTCCTCTGTGTCTGGAGTGGTTCCTTCCACTCCCTCGCCAGCAGGACTGTATCTTAGAATACATTTTACCCACCAAACCTAAGATAGCCCGGTTCTTCGCTTTGTGTTATGCGATGGATGGGGTTACAAGGGATGAAAACCCTATATAGAGTTGGCTGAATAAATCTAATTTTTTCGATAAAAGCGGCAGGGTTAAAACCAGCAAGAGTGGCTGTGCCAAGGGTAGCACCTGAAAGATCAAGAAATTGACGGCGATCGAGAGACATATTCTCAGAGCAGATGTTCCGATGATCAATTATCCTATCGATCGGTGCCTTGGCAGAGAAAAGTTTTTATTTTTACCTGTCCGCTATAAGATGTCAAATTTTTTGAGTAATTGCCAGGGAATTTAAAAAAATTTGTTTACTCAAATTAAGAGTTAAATTTGGAAGGTTTCTAGAGCGCATTTTTCCTCAAGTGGAGATGGAAAAAATCCCATCCCCACACTTGTCAATTTATTTTCGCTGCTTGTTAAATACTGAACCCATCCCCAGTAAACCCAATGCCAATAACCCCAGAATCGAGGAAGGCTCTGGAACCGCTGGAAATGGATCTGGACCGACACTGGGTGATAAAAATCCTTTGGAAGGAT
>NZ_JASJFF010001246.1:0-4673 GCF_030065435.1 Microcystis sp. M53603_WE2 | reverse complement strand
TGAGAATCGGGACCATCGGTTTGGGAAGATCACAAGTAAGCGGACGTAATCTTGTCCCCGAACCACCTGCCATTAGTACCGCTCGCATAACTTCCTCCCAAGGCTATCTTTTCGCCGTTTTTAAATAGTTTTTGCAAATTATGGCTTTAGTTTTCCTATCTCGATCGAGCTAGTTCCTAACCGGCATTCTAACACTGTCTCCCGGATTCAGAACAATATTTTCTTTTCCCAGGCCAGCAAAACCAAAGCTTAAAATAGGAGATGTGAACTGTCTAAATCTAAGGATGAGATGGCATGAGACTCGTTATTTTTATCTTAATAATTTTTTATGGTGTCGGTGGTTGGAAATTCTGGAATGGGTACAGAAGCACTAACTTTAGTTCCAGTTTACCCAATCGTTTAGCTCTAACACTGTTCTGGCCGCTTCTGTTGGCTGTTAATCCCGCCTATCGCAAGAATTTTAAAAAAGCCCTCAAGGGCAAATAAAATTAACATACTGCCAAGGTCACGGCCATAAAACAGAAAGTAGGTGGGTATCGATGGCAATCAACAGTTTAGCCATGGATGGCTTATCATGGTTAGGGAAAAAAGGGGTCGTAGCTCAGTTGGATAGAGCGAGTGCCTCCTAAGCACTAGGCCGCCGGTTCGATCCCGGCCGATCCCGCCTTTTTCAGTGATCGGTAAACAGTAAACAGTGAAAAGATGCTGGGAAACTGCTATTTATAGCGCTTTTCACGTTACTGAGGTATCGACAAGTTTTGCCAACAAAGGGCTTAAGCCCCTTGCCCATGCCTCATTCTGATAAAAACTGCTATAGCATCAACCCCATTATCGAAATATTTACGGGCTTAATTAAGCCCGTAGGCACGGCTACGGGCAACTTCTAGAGGTTAGGCTTGATCGCTTCTGTTCTTGTTAATCTGTCGGATGATTTCAATCATTTGAGCGTGTCGATCATCCATTCTCTCTAGATGCCGGTAAAAATCGGCTTGAGTCTCATAAAAATCTGATTGTGCGCTTGCTATTCGAGCTAGGTAATCGTAAAGCCCTTTTTTCTCCTGTTTCCGTTCCTCGCGGTCACTAGCGACGGCATCAGCTAGGGCTTGAATAGCGCGAGCGTTCGATTCCACTATTCTCTCGATCCGCTCTAATCTGTCTTCTGACATTTTGGTAAACTCCTAATAGACTAATTCTTGTCCCCCACCGATGCCCGTCGGATGGGGGAATAACTTTAATTATGGGCTTTTCGATGCCAACGCTGATCCGATTTCCTAAATTCCCACTGTAATGCGATCTCATCAGGAGTCTTAATCTTTCCTGACTATTACCAAGTCAGGGAGACAAAATCAAGGGTTTTCCCGTTACA
The DNA here is from genome assembly GCF_030065435.1 of Microcystis sp. M53603_WE2. Lineage (NCBI taxonomy): Bacteria > Bacillati > Cyanobacteriota > Cyanophyceae > Chroococcales > Microcystaceae > Microcystis > Microcystis sp. M53603_WE2. Next base: position 3,307 of record NZ_JASJFF010001246.1, on the reverse strand, counting down.
GGAAAACCCACATATAGCACTTTTCACGTTACTGAGGTATCGACAAGTTTTGCCAACAAAGGGCTTAAGCCCCTTGCCCATACCTCATTCTGATGAAAACTGCTATAATACTGCTCACTTAAAACTCAAAACTTAAAACTGATCACTGATAACTGATAACTGATAACTGATAACTGATCACTGATATTTATCTTCTCATTCTGCCCTTAATTTGATACCAAAGCCTTCTTAAACGTAGATCGAGAGAAAAACCCCGACGGGTGGGAATAACAATCGTGCCACCGATGCGATCGTGGAAAGCTCGGTTCAATTGTTCATCGCCGATCGCCATACCACAATCGGCGAAAAGGGGCGAAGATAGTAAAATCAAACTTAAAGGATTGCCAAAAAAAGTATTTAACCCTAGCATCATTAAAGCTGCCCCCCCACCAGCGATCGCCTCTCTTTTGCTTAACTCCAAAATTCCGGGTAAACGCTGAAGTCGTAGATCGATGATCTTCATATCCAAGGCCCAACGGCCTAAACTCTGACCCTGATTCTGCGCTACCAATAACACCCGCAAACACCACCAGATCAGGAGAAAAAGGAAGAATTGCAGTACAGGTGTACCGTTCGCAAAGGAGCTTAAAAACCAGATCGAGGCAAAGTCGATCAGGAAAGCATAGGCGCGACGATCTAAGGGAATTTTCGGAAATTTTTGCGGTAGATTATCTTCAGGCGGGATGGGGTAAACCATAAAAGACCTCTTGTAAAAATCAAAAATTGTTGTGAGGGTTAGGAGTCAGTAGCCAGTAGTCAGTAGTCAGGAGAATTAAGAATGAATAATAATTAGTTAAATAGTCTATTTACAGACTTTATGCCATTTAGTCCTTATTTTTGCAGTTTTTGAACCCTGAAAAATTAATTATGCAAGAGATTTAAAGTAAATTCTCGGAAAAATCCTGCGGTTTATCTTCCACTTTAATCGGGAAATTGGCAATTCTAGGATATTTGTCTCTTGTCTTTTTTCTCCCCCCGTCTCGGAGTCTTCTGTCTGGGGGTCTCCTCACCTAAGGTCAGATTTTTGATTTTTGCAGGAGATATAATTATTAATCGACTCGGAGATCTAAGCTACCATTGAGCAAAGGTAGCCCAGAATACAGGGATAATCATGGAGCAAGATTCATTAACAACGGAGGTTATTCTGACCCATCCGCGGCAAAGTTTGGGAGAGATACAGTTGGATTGGATGCCACAACCGGGTAATTATTTGGCCTTAAAAGGACAAACCTATGCGGTTTTGGAACGTCACCACCAGTATCAATACAAGATTGGTGGCTATTGTTTACGCAAAATATCCCTTTATGTACAAACTGCTCCCACCCCTAACGAAAAAAGTTTGATTGAAGGACGTTGGGTGATGGGGGATGCTAGTTGTCGTTTTAACGCCAGATCCGAACTGTTGCGCTGTGCGATTAACCCCCCAGGTCCCTGTCAAGATTGTCGTTTTTACGAAACTATTAACCCTTAAAAGAGCCTTTTTTCGGCAACAATCTGGCTATTTTCCCCTAGCTAACCGCTATATTGATCAATCGCCTATGAATCATCCTTACTCTTGGATTGAGGATAGCTTAAAAACCCTCCATCGGGCCGATTGGTATCGAAGGGTTAAAACCATTCAAGGCCGGGGCGGAGCCGTTATAGAATTAGAGGGTCGATCGCTGATTAATTTTGCCAGTAATGATTATCTGGGATTAGCAGCCGATGAAAGAATGATTGCGGCAGCCATAGCAGCGACACAACGCTATGGAACTGGAAGCACCGGCTCGCGTCTATTAAGTGGACACCGAGATCTTCATCGAGACTTAGAATTAGCGATCGCATCTTTTAAAAATAGCGAAGACGCGATCGTTTTTAGTTCGGGATATTTAGCCAATTTGGGGACAATTACCTGTTTAGTGGGGCAGAAAGACCTGATTTTAGGCGATCAATACAATCACTCTAGCCTCAAAAATGGAGCCAAGTTAAGCGGTGCCACGGTGAAAGAATACCGGCACAATAGTCTCGAAGACTTAGAAAATCAGCTATTAGCCCACCGTCATCACTATCGTCATTGTTTACTGCTCACTGATACAGTGTTTAGTATGGATGGGGATATCTGTCCCCTAGCGGGAATTCTCGCTCTAGCCGAGATTTATAATTGCATGGTTTTGGTGGATGAGGCCCACGCTACCGGGGTTATGGGGGAAAATGGCACAGGTTGCGTGGAATATTGTGGTTGTCAGGGACGGGAATTAATTCAGATGGGAACCCTGAGTAAAGCTTTGGGCAGTTTAGGGGGGTATGTGACCGGAAACGCCAAAATTATCGATTTTATCCGCAATCGCGCCGCCACCTGGATCTATACTACCGGTTTATCCCCCGCCGACACCGCCGCCGCTAGAATGGCTTTAGAGATTATTCGTCTGGAGCCGGAACGTCGCCAACGCCTACACCAAAATATTAATTTTGTCAAGAGTAAATTAAATAATCTTAATATATTGCCTTCGGAAGCGGCGATTTTATGTTTACCGGTGGCCAATCCGGGTCAAGCCCTAGAATTATCGCAAAAACTGCTAGAAAAAGGGATTTTTGCCCCCGCAATTCGTCCTCCTACCGTTCCCACCAGTCGTCTGCGATTTACTGCCATGGCCACCCATAGCCTCGCCCATCTAGAGGTTCTTGTTCAGTCTATTGGCGAATCTTTCTCCACATAGAGAAAAAGTTTTTCGTGGGAAGTGGGGTATGGGAAACGACTTATGATGCGGCAGGTTTAGGGACTCTTGAAAGGATTGACAATTTTCAGCCCATCAATGTCTGAATACCCAAAGTCTTCTGTATAGAGAGTTTCGACGTTTGCTTCCAAACAAGCAGCAACCACCATCGAATCCCAATGAGACAAACTAAAACGGATCATCAAGTCCTCAGCACGATTAATCACAGCCCAAGTTGGCAAAGCTGTGTACCAAACCTGTTGCAAATCTCGAATGTACTGATAGGCTTGCGCTCTGTCATACCCAAATGGCTCAAGTTTGCGGCTTGCCGCTAAATATTCGCAGGCAACCTGCCAAATTAAAACTCCCTCTGTCAGATTAGCTACTAGAGAAGCTGCGATTGCCTGCTTACTAGGATAACGCGAATCATTGACTTGACACTCCCCGCTCTAAAGAGACGGGGATTCTTGGTTCACAGAGATTACTTGCTTAGACAGAATTGCTTCTGAAAAAGTAGAGGTATTCTCTCCCCAAGCGTTTATTGGATCGAGCCCAAAGGTTCCGGTATGCCCTAC
>NZ_JASJFF010001144.1:0-2304 GCF_030065435.1 Microcystis sp. M53603_WE2 | reverse complement strand
GTGGGTGGGAGTGCTGTGTAAGTGCCAATATCAAATATATTTGGATATTTTGGATCTTGAATTTCGGTGTTGAATAGAGTAGATTTTCCGTTTTTGTCTATATACCAAACTTGGTTCGCAGTATTTCCACTAATAGTACTATTTGAACTCCATGTACCCGAATTGTAAATACCACCACCTACGTTGGCATTATTGTTAGTAAGAATGTTATTCGTTAATGTTGATGTTCCCCAGTTGTAAATTCCCCCTCCATAATCAGCTGTATTACCAGATATTGTACTGTTGGTCAACAATAATGTTGATAGCATGTTGTTGTAAATTCCCCCTCCATAATCAGCTGTATTACCAGATATTGTACTGTTGGTCAACAATAATGTTGATGTTGATAGCATGTTGTTGTAAATTCCCCCTCCATAACCATTATTAGCCGTATTACCTGTTATTGTACTGTTGGTTAATGTTAAGGTTCCCACGTTGTTGTAAATTCCCCCTCCATAACCATAAACCGTATTATTAGTCGTATTACCTGTTATTGTACTGTCGGTTAATGTTAAGGTTCCCAGGTAGTTGAAAATTCCCCCTCCATAAAAATTAGCCGTATTACCAGATATTGTACTGTTGGTCAATGTTGATGTTCCCGCGTTGTAAATTCCCCCTCCATAACCATAAACCGTATTATTAGTCGTATTACCTGTTATTGTACTGTCGGTTAATGTTAATGTTCCCAGGTAGTTGTTGAAAATTCCCCCTCCTCCTAAGTCAGCCTTATTACCTGTTATTGTATTGTTGGTTAATGTTAAGGTTCCCACGTTGTTGTAAATTCCCCCTCCATAAAAATTAGCCGTATTATCAGATATTGTATTGTTGGTTAATGTTAATGTTCCCCCGCTGTTGAAAATTCCCCCTCCATAAAAATTAGCCGTATTATCAGATATTGTATTGTTGGTTAATGTTAAGGTTCCCGCGTTGTAAATTCCCCCTCCATAAGTAGCCTTATTACCTGTTATTGTATTGTTGGTTAATGTTAAGGTTCCCCCGTTGTTGAAAATTCCCTTTCCTGCTTTGTTGCTGATATAGAGATTATTTAATATAACTCCAAGTTGACTAGAGTTATTTATAATAGAATTATTATCATTCTGCCCAGAGATAGGACTAGCATTATTAACAATAGAAGCTAGTGCTGTTCCATCAGTTTCAATGGTAATCGTACCGTTCGTCTTCAAACTGCGATCGCCTGTTGTCGTATTATTAACATAACTTAAAGCATAAGTCGTTCCTGATTTCAGCTTAATAATATAGGGAGTATTAGGACTTTTATTAGCAATTGTAACAGCATCCCGCAAAGATAAACCACTCCCAATAGTGGCACTTCCATCATTCTCATCTATAGTAGTATTGACAATTAAAGTAATTGGTGCAGCTTGTTCAACCCCTATAAATTGTCCCCCTAAATTAATAACAGCACGATCATCTTCTGTTTGAATATAAGTTAACTCAGCCTCAGTTAAATTAACCCCTCTCACCAGATGAGAAAATAATTCTCCCTCATCCCCCACCGTATCCACCCTATTAATTTGAGCATCCACAAAATGCCCAATTTCTTCCAACATCACCGCAACCAAAGCATCTAAACTAGCAGAAGCAAAAAAGCTTTCAGATAGATATATCTTATTGGTGCTAATCCCATAAGCGCCATTTGCACTACCTAAAACACTGCTGTTGACAACCTCAATCTCAGGAAGTTGACTAAAATCTCGGCTTTGCCACTGCTGTCGTAATTCTGTCGCTTTAACCACATCATAACTTGTGCCAAAAGCGGTTTCTAAATTCGCCCAAAAGCCATCAGATTGAGCGAAATCGAACAAAACATCGTCAACAGCAGGAAGGAGGGGCAACAGGGTAGAAGTCATGACGGTAACAGCAGAGGTTTATTGCTAACAGTTTTAGCTCAACAATGGCCAATTTTTCAAGACCCCTGTAACAGAAATTAACATTTATTCCAAGAAAACGGGTTTCTTTGAGAAACCCGTTTTCTAGATATTAGGATAAGATTATTGGATTCTTGCCAAAGACTGCCTAAATTCTGCGAGAGAATTAGCGGTAGCTGCTAATTTTAGTAGCTCTTCTAAGATAGTAGGGTTAGTGATTTTGCCGATTATCTCTTCAATTTCTGAAGAAATCTGTCCAAACCGCACAGTTAAAACTGTTTTTATGGCATCACGGCTTTTTTGTAACGCTCCAATTTCCTTACCAATTTCCTTGCCTATTTCTTTACCAATTTCCTTACCGCGTTCGATTCCTCGT
>NZ_JASJFF010000393.1:0-2781 GCF_030065435.1 Microcystis sp. M53603_WE2 | reverse complement strand
CTCCCGCCTACTTTTCAAGCTTTTTGTCCTGTACTTAGGGGAAATGTCCTTATTTTAGAATACTAATCAAGAATAAACGAATACAAACTGAATATATTGATTTAACTGACAAAGAAAAACAATGTATAACTCAGTCCTAGGGTGCGTTCCCTAATGCAAGTCCTGCTACTCCAGCGATCGATTTTTGGGAACGCACCATGCACATTGATGGCAGCTGTCAGTGGGATGCCGAAGAACGTAGTGCGATCGCCGTAATCTTCTTGATTAAACTTTAAAACTGCCATTGCTTGGGATAGGAACGTCACTGGCGATCGCTTTTTGGGGATGAGGAGTGCGATTGCTGATCTTGTCGTTTAGGTCGAGGTAACAAAACCCAACAAGCTTTGTTATAATATTTTTGTCATAAAGCAAGACTTATAAAAATAGATTTATGCCAGAAATTACTCGATTTTATGGAATTATCATTAAAATCTTTTTTGCCGATCATCCACCTCCCCATTTTCATGCGATTTATGGAGAATATAACGCCCTATTTAATCTGGAAACCTTAGAAATCATTGAAGGAGACTTACCTAATAGAGCCACAAAAATGGTTGTAGAATGGGCAACAATCTATCAATCAGAATTATTGAAAATGTGGAACACTCAAGAATTTAATAAATTACCACCTTTGAAATAAAACAATGCTTTATCCCAAAATAACATCAGCCGAAATCATTGAAAATTATACTCTATTGGTGCATTTTTCTAATCATCAAGCTAGAAAATATAACTGTGAAAATCTACTAGAAAAAACGATGTTTTCTTCCCTTAAAAACTATGCTTTCTTTAAAAACTTTCAACTTGATCCATCAGGTAGCGGAATCGTTTGGAATGATGAAGTTGATATAAGCGAGTATGAAATTTGGATCAATGGAATTGAACTATGATTGCCGATCTTGTAGTGCGATCGCTGTCATCTTGTTGATTAAACTTTAAAATTGTCATTGCTTGGGATGGGAACGCCAAGGGCGATCGCTTTTTGGGGATAAGGAGAGGCGATCGCTATCGCCGTAGGGTGCGTTCCCTAATGCAAGTCCTACTGCTCCAGCGATCGATTTTTGGGAACGCACCATGCACATTGATGCAGTGCGATCGCTGTTATCTTCTTGATTAAACTCTGAAATTGTCATTGCTTGGGATAGGAACGCCAAGGGCGATCGCTTTTTGGGAATGAAGAGGGGCGATCTCTCTTTGTGAGTTGGAAAGTTGTCATCGATCCGCGATCGCGGATGTCATTATTGCCCAAGCAGAGTAAAATAAAAGTCTGTATTGAAAAAGGGGAAAGTAACAATGCCGCCAACAATGCAATTTAGTCAAATCTTAGAAATGATTGACTATCTCTCTTTTGATGAACAAGATGACTTGATCAATATTGTTAAACATCGGCAAATCGAAAAAAGACGAGAACAAATTGCTCAAAATATTTCTCAAGCTCGACAAGACTATCAAAATGGTAATGTTTTTCGAGGAGATGTTGATTCCATTATTGCCGAACTAAACAATGATTAACTTGGTTTTTAGCCAATCATTTAAACGCGCTTTCAAAACAAGGATTAAACGACAACCCGACTTAAAATCAAAAATAGAAGCCAAATTGAGACTACTCGCTGACGATCTCTATAATCCAATATTACGCAGCCATAAACTAAAGGGGAAATTGTCAGGTGCTTGGGCTTTTTCTGTTGAATATGATTGTCGAATTATTTTCAATTTTGAATCAAACCCTGAAACCCAAGAAGAAGAGATCAACCTAATTGATATTGGAACTCACGATGAGGTTTATTGAATATGATTTTTTATTATGTTAGCAAGGTTTCGGAGTTGGTGATCGCTTTTTGATGATGGGAAAGGGCGATCATGTATAATCCAAAATATTATGAACTAGATACAAAATCTCGATAAAATGGAGATAGAATGGGACAATAATAAAGCTGCTGCCAACTTGATCAAGCATAAAATTGATTTTGAAGATGCAAAAAACATTTTTCTAGATCCCAACTGTCTGGAAAGAGAAGATAAACGTGATTATAATGAAACTAGAATTCAAGTAATCGGTATAGTTAATCAAGTAGTTTTATTGGTCGTCTATACCAAAAGAAACGGCAGATACCGCATTATTTCAGCAAGGAGAGCCAATAAAAATGAACGACGACAATATTACCAGAGTCAGACTTGATCCCGAAAATGTTAGTCATGGTAAGACAGATTGGGAAAAAGTTGAAGCAATGACTGAGGAAGAAATTGACAAAGCAGCCGAAGCAGATTCGGACTGTCTCCCCCTATCTCAACAAGAATTAAATGAGTTTCGCCGTACATCAATCACAGATGCCGATCTTGTAGTGCGATCGCTGTCATCTTGTTGATTAAACTTTAAAATTGTCACTGCTTGGGATAGGAACGCCAAGTGCGATCGCTTTTTGGGGATGAGGAGTGCGATGCCGAAGGCACTGCGTAGCAGATCGCTGCTCTTGTAGAAACCCAACATTACTTTTTCCCAAATTACCACCCAATATCTGAGTTATAATCAATAATATCCATTCTACACCTTAATCAAATAATTTAACTTATGTCTGCTACAATTCGTCAAGAACTTCACCAACAGATTGACCGATTACCTGATGACATTGTTGAAAAAATTGCCAACTTTACCCGATTAATTTCCCCTGAGCCAAACAACATTTCAGAATATACTAATTGGCAAGATGAAGACTGGCAAAAATTTTCATTAGAGCAATTTTT
>NZ_JASJFF010000645.1:0-2851 GCF_030065435.1 Microcystis sp. M53603_WE2 | reverse complement strand
TAATAGAGGTGAATGGTGGTAATCTGGGGATTTTGTTGTAAAAAAGCGGATATTTGTTCGATTCCGTCTTCGTTGGGAGAGAGAATAACCGTGGCGACTCCAGGGATTACCCCAGCTTGGAGACTTTGATAATCGGTAACACCAGCATCGAGGAAAACTACGGTAGCGGTTAAACGCTGATTTCTCGCACTATTCACCTGATTAGCTTGACTCAAGCCATCAGATTGAGCAAAATTGAACAAAACATCGTCAACAGCAGGAAAGCCCGGCAACAGGGTAGAAGTCATGACGTTAACTGCAAAAGATTAATGCGACTATTTTGTGCAAACAATCGCCAATTTTTCAAGGGGGATATAACAAAAATTTACAGAAAACGGGTTTCTTTAAGAAACCCGTTTTCTAAATAGTTTCTTTGAGAAACCCATTTGGCTCTTCTGGTTTCTGTGTGGAAACGAGGTCTATACTGATAGTTTCTTCGACAAAATAGTCCTAAAAGTGTTGCCCGATAAGCATTTCACGATTACATAAGCAAAAATTATCACACAAAGTCGAGAAGAGCCCCCATTTTCTCAGTTTCGTGGGTTGTTGCAAGATATGCAATCTGAACGACGTTCATAAATTGTATTTTTATTAGTTTATGGGACACAAACAATTCCTAATCCTGCCATTTGACGAATATGATCATCAAAAGCGAATACCTTAAATATTTGTAAACGATGAGCCATAACTAAAATAGAACAATCTGTGTAACTCCATTTTTTATCATTGTACTTACAGAAAGCTTCCCATATTGCCAGATCATCGCTATCTGACACATTGATATAACGATGATCTTCTCTTAGTATTTGACCCACTTGGATTGAGGCTCGACTAGATACCTTGCTCCGAATCCAAGTCACAGTTTCATCGAATACCGATTCCAGAATAATCCAATTATTATGAGGATTTTCTAAGTAATATTTTTGAGCGCTTTCGTGATGAGTTTCAGATTTGACAAAAAAGGCAATTAAAGCAGAAGTATCAACAATAATTTCTTTGTCCACAATTTTTAATAAATAATTTCATCGATGTTTTCAGCGTAGTTAGTTACAACTTGACCCCGATTATCTTGTCCGATAATATATTTAGGCTCAGGTTGGACAATTTCTAAACTTCCACAAAGTTCCCAAGTACGAGTCTTAGTAATATCTGGTAATTCAGCTTGAACATAATTTTCCAAAGCTTTGATAACAATCTCTTGAACCGAGGATTTTTGTTCTTGCAAACGAGATATTAATTCGTCGGGAATTTCGATCAATATTTGAGTCATTGATAAACCTTAGAGATTAACGTTGTTTTACTAACATTATAGCCTGTTTGTGAATTATAACCAAGAGACGCAAATGCAATTACCTGAATCAGTTACCAAAAGGCAACTGTTCACTGATTCAGGTGATTCGCCATAAGTCCAGAAAACGGGTTTCTGAAGATTGTCTCTCAATTACTCCCTCACAATGACAATTTTAGCGGGTCATGGCGAGAAGGCGATGGCCACAAGTCCAGAAAACGGGTTTCTTCAAGAAACCGGTTTTCTAGATATTGATTTTTGCCAAAGACTGCTTAAATTCTGCGAGAGAATTAGCAGTAGCTGCTAATTTTAGTAGCTCTTCTAAGATAGTAGGGTTAGTCATTTTAAGGAGTTGACATGATTTTTTCCTGAATAATAGGGTGAAAATTACAAAATTAAGCCCCTAAAGAAGGCACCATCCAGACGGATTGAGTGCCGTCGAGGTCGGTGTCTGGTCCAATCAGTGCCGGGTTGCGGTAGCCCGGCAGGACGGAGACGGCGAAAACCTCCTCCACGCCGCTATTGAACCAAAAAGTTGCCACCAGTTGACCGGTGGACAGGTTGACGATAGCCAACCCGCACCGCAATTGATTACGCCGCTCATCCAGGGGTAAACCGCCAAAAACCGCCGTTTCCCGCACTTGGGACAACCCGACAAAGGCGTGACCTTCCCAACAGTCTAAACCCCGGGTAAAACCGGGCAATTCGGCGATGATTTCCGTGCTGCCAGTTTGGGGATGCCAACGGTTCAAGGTTCCATAACCGGAATTGAGAAAATAGAGATTACCCTGGTAAAGACGGGGAGAATGGGGCATAGCTAAACCCCGCAAAATCACCTCTCCCCTCGGCACATCAATTAAGCATCCGCCCTGGGCCTTATTCTCTCGCCAGAGGCTTTCCTCGTTGGTTTCCCCCAATGCCGTTACATATACGGGAGTGCCGCTATTTTCAGCCATAGCCAAGCCATTGAGGTGGCAGCGGTCTCCGGGGACTAACTCGGTAATAAAGGGCGGTTTCCACTGGGGGAGAAAACTCCAATTTCCTTCGATGGTTGCCAGACAGTTAAATAGGGTATTGACCACCCAAAGGCGATTACTGCCAAAAGCCAAATCATGACCCATAATCGGACCGGTGAGGTGAGAAGAACGAGCTAAAAAGGCGATATCCTGTTCCCCTTCGGGTTTAATCTGGGGGGCAATCTCTCGATTAGCGGGTAAATTCCAAATTGCCTGACGAGCGCCCACAGCAATTCCGGTAGCGGTTCGGGTTAAACCCATTGCTTGGTCAAAATGGGCGAAACTCACCCGTATTTGTCCTTGATAAGTGCCAATGCTGGCCACTCGTCCCGCTTGGTAGGTGGAAATCAACACTGAGAGGTCAAGCTGGTTGAGTAATTCCGGCAGATTGAGGCTGTACTCATAATTGACCGGCACTGCTTGGCGCTGAGATGGACTCGCTGCTGGCTCTTGGGTATCTGAAAACTGGTTAGTCTTGGGCGGCAAGCTGTCCATAGAGTTTTTTTTG
>NZ_JASJFF010000697.1:0-1976 GCF_030065435.1 Microcystis sp. M53603_WE2 | reverse complement strand
GCACCACCTTTTAGACTTTATGCTCGATGAGGCCATCCCTGTTACTCGCGTTAATTCTTCTTGATTTTGGATGGGGAGCTACAGGGCAAAAGCGTTTTGTATTCTGTATTCCTTGCTACATTCTGAATTTGGAATTGCTGCAAGGAGAAAAAGACTTTTGACATTTTTTGAGGTTCGTGCTAGAATCAAGCGGACTACTCTGCGTCATCCCCCGCAAAAGGATTCACCCGAATTATACCAACATAACCGCCGATACGCTCCACTTGCCCAGTCAGTAAAGGAGCAATCCCATTACCATCACGAGAGACGGTAGCGGTATTTTCCCGTTGGACAGGAGCAGCGTTGCGGGGTGTCAGTTTTTTAGTTTTCATGGGGTAAGTCCTCCATATATTGTTCTATTCCTATTTCGTACTACCTCTTTTCTGCCGAGTCAAGAGTTTTTGAGTGAATTTTTGTTGAGTTTAGACTCAGCTTAAATTTCCCGAATAAAACCCCCACCTGATGCTACTGGGGTAGTAAACTTTGCCCGACTTCATCACTTTCTATGTTCTAAAACTTTAGCAAAATCTCTTACTTCTCTTAATAAATTAGGGGGTAAAGCATTGATGATTTCTAAAACTTCGCCAATGATTAATTCTTGTTCTAGTTGAATATCAGCTTTTGCTAAAGTTAATAAAGCCAAAGTTTCCCCTTCATCATTGACAAACTCTACCTCATAAGCTTGTTGATCATCATAACAATGAACAACCGCTCCTTGAGTTCCCTTTTTTAAACCATGTTCTTGAATGTCATGGGTTAAATTAATTACATCTAGCTCTTTGATCATAATTCTGGTTAGCCTTTATTTTTTAAAAATGGTCGAGCAGTAACAAACCTTGGCGTATCTTTGCCTAAATCAATAATCCAGACTGTAAGAAGAGTAACTGATTTATTTTTAGGAGTATTGATTGTTCCTATTATTACATATTTAGTACCATGTTCTGTAGTAATTACCTCAGTAACATCTTGATTTCTTACTATTTTTGACAATTCTTGTTCTAAAAACGTTACATTTTCTTCATTAAAACCGAGTTCACGAAAAAACTTGGCTTTTGATTTACCAACAGGGTGATTTTCTGAAAGTAAATAATCAATGAGTTTTTCAGGCTGAATAAAAGCATTTTCTCGATTAGTTAATGACAATTACTCTCAATCCTCAAAATATTTAGAGTTTCCAGATTAGCAGTCTTTACTTTTCTTGTCAATAGTTTTTGGGTAAATTTTTATTAAGTTTTTGTTAAGCTTCCCTGCTTTTTCCTATAAAGTTTGTGCTAAAATCAGGGAGAACACTCTGTGTCGTCTCCCGCCAAATAAATGCCAATGGATAACAATCGCTTGAATAAATCAATAGTAACTGTTTGCTCTTTAACAGACAATTCCGACGAGAGAGATTATTGGTTCAATGCTACTCCTCAACAAAGATTAATTGCTTTAGAAACAATGAGACAAATTAATTATGGTTATGATGCAACTACCGCCAGACTTCAAAGATTTTTTGAAATTGCTGAACTTAAGACAAGTTGAGTATTTGTTGATTGGTGGTTATGCTGTTAGTTACAATTTTTCTGAGTGTTTTCAAGAGAGGCTGATTACAGAAATAGATAGTATTGATGTTAATTATAATTAGTTTAAAGCATTTAAAACTAAACAAAAAAGCTAGTGCAAGATTTAAAGATTTAAACGACTTAGAAAATTTATCATAGATTAGACTTTTTTAGAGTCGCAATTTAGCGCAAAGCGCAAGTATCAAGAACAATTTTTATACTTCCGTCCATTCTTCGGTTGTTGGGGTAGTTAAATCTTCAAAATACTGAACTTTTCCTCGCATATTCTTAAACAATTCCGCCGTTGAATAACTTTTTTGATAGGGAGAAATTCTCGCCACTGGTTTAGTCCCTTCTGTCACTAAAATTTCTTCTCCTTGTAACTCCACAATT
>NZ_JASJFF010001209.1:0-1735 GCF_030065435.1 Microcystis sp. M53603_WE2 | reverse complement strand
GATGTGGAAAAATATTTAAAAACTTTCAGGAGACAGGAAACAGGAGTTAGGAGACAGGAGACAGGAGTTAGGAGTCAGTCCCGATGAAAAAATTTTCACCCCCACAGATGAAAGAGGTTTCCTTCCCCACACCCCACACCCCACACCCCACACCCTACTGATTACTGATTACTGTTCACTGATCACAACAAAAGCCGCCAACCCCTGACTCATCAAGGATTACTCAGGACACTGACGCGGACTTTTTCACCATTTTGCAAAGGTTTACTACTATTAACGACGAAACGCTCCCCCGGTTCAAGTCCGGTGATAATTTCTACTTGACCGTCGAGCGCTTGACCGAGACGAACGGGACGTTTTTCCACTTGCGAGTTAGACTCGGAAAGGACGAAAATGGCCGCGGATTCCCCTTGACTGACAATTGCTGTTTCGGGAACAATCACCTGAGGGGCAGAATTATTATTAAACCGCACCCGGGCTAATAATCCCCCTTTAATTAAACCATCCCCATTGGCTAGAGTAATCTCCACGGGAATCCGCCGGGCCGTGCCTTGGCTGAGGGGAAAAATCCTGTTGATGCGACCGGAAAAATTTCTCTCACCGAAAGCATCAAGGCTGACATTAACCGTTTGTCCTAAATTAATCGTTTTTAAATCCAATTCCGATAATAATACTACTACCTTGACCTGTTGAAAATCACCAATTTTGAGGACTTCATCGCCGATACTGACTAAATCCCCCGGCTCTTTCAGTTTTTCGATAACTATCCCCGTCGCCGGTGATTTAAGAATAGCGTAGGCCTGACGTTGTTGTTCCTGCGCGATGACCGATTTTTGGGCGGCAATTCTGCCGATAATTGCCGCCACTACCTGCTCCTCGACTTTAATTCTTGAGCGCGCGCTATTAACGGCTTTTAAAGCCACTGCAGCCGCAGTTTGGGCTGTTTCACCCTGTTGCAGGGGAATCGCCCCTTCTAGGGCTAATTTTTGCAGGCGCTCGGCATCATTTTTGTCCTGTTGGTATTGTAGTTGTAGGCGCTCCACTTCAATTTCAGCGTTACTGACTTCAATTCTCGCCCGGGCTAATTCCGCTTCTAGGGACGACAGGGCGGCTTTTTCTTGCCGGACAACGGTGGCGAGGAGACGATCATCAACACGGGCGAGGATTTGCCCTAATTGCACCTCATCTCCCACATCGACGAGGAGATTGAGTAACTGACCCGTGGCTTGCGATCGCAGAGAAACGACTTTTAAAGGTCGGGTAGTTCCCGTGTAATCGAGATTGCGTTCGATGGTTGCCGGTTTAGCCCTGGTGACGTTGACGGTAGTAGTACGGGCTGCCGGTGGCGGTGGTTGGGTTTCGGTCTGGGGAGAACAACTCGCGCTTAAGGATAAGATAACCAGAGCGGAAAGGATAATCGGAGTCGATCCCATGGCGATCATCTTGGTAGAAAGCGGCTTTTGAGTCGATGGTCGCTTATTCCTCGTCCCAAGCTTCTACCGCTACCACTTCGCTGAGAGGGTCTTGCATGGAGAAACCGAAATCGAGCAACTCTTGCTTCCAGTATCCCCACTCATCTCCGTATAAAAGAGCCAGTTTCCAGATACTATCGCTAGGTTTGACTACTTTTGCATCTATCCACTTGCTAACCTTGCGTTGAAACTTCACCATCGGGTGAGCTACAGCTTGTTTGGTCATAAATTCAATTGCTATGAAAACTTCGGATTTTGCGCTT
>NZ_JASJFF010001188.1:0-1455 GCF_030065435.1 Microcystis sp. M53603_WE2 | reverse complement strand
TAAAGCAGCTCTAAAGAGTTTTGAGTTAAAAGTTAAACTTCAAGTTTTCATTCAGGACAAATGTACTGATTAACTAATTTTTTGGGGAAAATTAGTTAACCCATCATTATAACATATAATTAATTTGCAAGAGTTCTACTGTTTGACCTAGAGTAACACATAAGTTACTATAGCAGTATGTCTATTATCAAAGTTCAAGAATATCTTCAAGAAGATGGTTCAAGTCCTTACCAAGAATGGTTTAATAGCTTGGATACCCAAGCAGCTGCGAAGGTAACAGTTGCTAAGTCTCGTTTGGAATTAGGCAATACATCAAATGTTAAATGGTTTGATGGAATTGGGGAATATAAGATTGATTGGGGTCCAGGATACCGAATTTATCTAGCTCAAGATGGTAAACAGCTTATAGTTTTATTTGGTGGGGGAACAAAGAAAAATCAGCAATCTGATATTAATCGTGCTAGAGAATTATACCAAGAGTACAAAAGACGAAAAAAAGAAATTAGCAAAGAGCAAAAATTTGACAATGATAGTAGAGAGAAAAGGTAGTTATTATGGCACTAACTAGAGACTTTAAAGAAACCGTTAATGCACGAGTGCAAAGAGATTCTGAGTTTGCGATAGCTTTACTTGATGAAGCTATTTCTCTTTTCCTGAATGGTGAACCAGAAACAGCAAGACTGATTTTGAGAGATATTGTCAATGCAACAGTAGGTTTTGAACAGTTAGCAATTGAAACTTCTAAACCTAGTAAAAGTTTACATCGGATGTTATCAGCCAAGGGTAATCCAACGATGGATAATTTGACTGCTATTTTCAATGTTTTGCGGAAAAAACTGAATGTTGATATTAATGTAAAAACGACGGTTATTTACCATTAAAATTCCATTATCTTGAATAAAATAGCGATGGTGCGAAGCGAACTGACAAGTCAGCGCTTGCGCTATCGCATTTCCTCACATTGACAAAAAAAGACGATTCCTACGGAGTTCTTCGCTATTAAACCAGCGAGTCATAGGATTTTATGATTCACTGGAAATTTTGATTGTAGATGATTTTGGGGTTAAGGTGTTGGAATAGATCAACATTTACGCCCGAATCACAGTAATTCTATATTGATTTTCCGTCACCAACACCTCAGTTGATAACCTTTCTTCCATAGGTAAAGCATTTTTCCGCCTATCAAAGATAAATAACCAACCAAAATCTAAACCCAAACATCCTAAATAAGATTCTAATTGTTCAATTCCATCAGCTTGAGGATCGCGCTTTTTATCCCGCCATACTTTCAATTCAATCCCTAAAATTACATCTTTATAACGCAGACATAAATCCATTCTATCGCTACCAATTGCATATTCCCTTTCTAAAACTCCCCCACCATTAACCACACGATGTAAAAAAGCCATTAATACAATATGGGGGGCAATTTCATGGTAAGCAGCACTACTTAAT
>NZ_JASJFF010000365.1:0-2020 GCF_030065435.1 Microcystis sp. M53603_WE2 | reverse complement strand
GGTCGGGGAAGTCATAATAACACAATAGCCTCGCGTGCCTGGAAAAAGTGCCAAAACCGTTTTCTAGTAAGGCTTCCAGTAATATTCAGCCCAACCCAATGATCAATCCGAATCTGGCCAAAGCAGCCGGACAGCAAGCAGAGCAAAACCGATGGCCGCTATCGCTTTTAAGATCTTAGCGGGGAATAATTGCGCCATACTGCCCCCCGCAAGGACTCCTAAGAAACTGGTGAAGATTAAGGCGGTAATTGAGCCAAAAAAGACAGCTTTAGGTGATTTGGAACTGCCACCGAGAGCGATCGCTACTAATTGACTTTTATCGCCGATTTCTGCCAAAAAAACCGTGATAAATGTCAGTCCGAATAATTGCCAATTCATAAATTCTAGGGAGATGGGTGATGGGGAAGTGGGGAAGTGGGGAAATGGGGAAGTGGGGAAGTGGGGAAATTTCAACTAATACCCCAAAACCCTAAAACCCTAAAACCCCAACACCCCCCGCAACGCGGACGTAGTGACCAACCCAACACTCTAAAACCCCAAAACCCTAAAACCTCAACTATCTGTTTTTTCACTTTTTAATTCCCTCAAATGTCCTTGTTCAATTTTCCAGTGACGGTCAGCAATAGGCAATAATTCCCCAGCATCGTGACTAACTACTAATAAAGTCCAGTGTTGTTTGAGACTAGCGAGAAGTTTAGCCAATTGACGACGCATCGACCAATCTAAACCGGCCGTAGGTTCATCGAGAAGTAACAGATTAGGCTGCCGGATTAACTGGACAGCGAGGGATAAACGACGCTGTTGACCTCCACTAAGATTATGGGGAGAAGTATCCAGAGGAATATTTTCTAATCCTACCTCCTTTAAGGCCGCCGTTAGGCGCTCGCTTTTAATTTCTGGATGACCGAGACGCAACTCCTCAAGGATGGTTTTACCGCAAAAATGACGTTCGGGAAACTGAAAAACGATTCCTCCTAATTGTTGCAGGTGCAGCACCGTTAATTCTTGGTCGCGCCAGTGAATCGTCCCTCCTGTTTTATCGGCAAAGCCTGCTAAAATTTCCAAAAGAGTCGTTTTTCCGGAACCACTGGGGCCAACAATCAGACCTAATTCTTGGGGGGCTAATTCGAGATTAATCCCCTGTAAAATGGGATTGAGGGCAGCGGGGGGATGATAAACCACATCTTTGAGATAAAGCATTGACAGGAAAATAACTGGAAATTAAGTCTAGAAACTCGTTTCTATTGTGACAGATTTTTTCATTCGCTCAAGGAGACTTTTAACCATGGCGCTGCGGTTAGGTTTAACGAAAAAAATGGCGATCGGTGCTTCGCTGGCTGTTATGGTAGTGGTTAACTGGATTGGTCCCGGTTTAGCCGGAGATCCTTTCCGCAAAACCAATCCCCGACCGATTGGTGATAAGACCGAGGCCGCTTTTAACGCTATTTTTAAACAAGGTAACTATCTAGAGGCAAAAAAATTAATTGTTGAGGCCACAGAAAAGGAACCCCAAGAACCTTTGTCCCATGCTATGCGGGCCTCTCTTGCTTTTACCGACCAGGATTGGAACACCCTAAAAACCTACTCCGAGAAAACTAAGGAAGCGGCCAAACAAATACAGGGCAGCGACCCTTTAAGGGGAAATTTGTATCTAGCGGTGGGCAGTTTTTTAGAGGGAACCTACGTTTTTCAAACCGAAGGGGCAGTATCAGCTATCCCCAGATTACAAGAGGTGTTTCAGTATTTGGAAACTGCGGAAAAGGTTAATCCTACGGATCCGGAATTGAACCTGTTAAAGGGTTATATGGATTTGATTTTAGCGGTTAATCTGCCCTTTTCTAGTCCCCAAGAGGCAATTGAAAGGCTAGAAACCTACGGAAGTCCTGATTACTTGGTTGATCGAGGTATCGCTCTAGCTTACCGGGATTTAAAGCAGTATGATCAGGCTTTGCGGTTTATCGATAACGCTCTGAAAGCGACCCCCGATAATCCAGAATTAATGTATCTGAAGGGTCAAATC
>NZ_JASJFF010000604.1:0-2267 GCF_030065435.1 Microcystis sp. M53603_WE2 | reverse complement strand
GGAAGAAGCATATCCGTCGTTAAAGCAGATTTTCTTCCTCAGTGCAACCTAAGTCGATGCTTTCTCACGAGTGCGGGTTCATTTTCTAGGTTGACTTCGGCTTCCTTACCAGCATTTATTGAGATGTTGCTAAAATAGGGTTAAATAAGGAAATAGAAATATTAGGGGACAAAGGCTATCAAGGGATTCAGAAAATCCATCAAAACAGTCAAATTCCTCATAAAAAAAAGAAAACAGAAAAACTAAGTAAAGAGCAAAAAAAAGCCAACCGTCAGTTATCACAACGGCGCATAGTTATAGAACATATTCATCGTCGTCTCAAAATATTTCGGATACTTTCATCAAGATACAGAAATCGCCGACGGCGATTTGGTCTGAGATTGAATTTGATTGCTGGTATCTACAATTACGAACTTCGTTACCGACAAAAATATATATCTTGATTACTTTTGCAAGAGATCTACTGTAGGAGGTCCTTGGATTTTGCCACCCAGTGATTGCCATCCACTCCAACTGCTAGGACTTCCATCGCCATAATTATGATACACAGCCCCATCTTTTTGTTCGCGTATAAATACGTCTAGCCGGCCTTTAGACCATGCAACCGCAGCAGGAGGGTCAGATGTACCAGGTCTATTGGTATTAATTGGGCCACCCACATCATACCAATCTAATTGTGATGGTTTCCAGGGAAATACTCCATCCGACGACTTGTGTTTAATGGTACCATCCCACGACCGGACGAAAATATCAATCCTCTCATCCCCCCAAGAAACAACCGTTGGCGATCCTTTTAACGGTGAGCCACCTAGTGTTTCCCATCCGCTCCAGTTGTTAGGATTGCCATTTCCATAGTTATGATACACATTCCCGTCTAAAGCGAGTACGAAAACGTCTAAACGACCTTTAGACCATGTTACTGCGGCAGCAGACTCAGATGTTTCAACCCCCAGCAGGGGTTGCCAATCTAATTGTGAGGGTTTCCATCCCTTGCCATCCCACCACTTGTGGTAAATACGATTATCCGTGCCACGGGCAAAAATATCGATTCGATTATTTCCCCAAGAAACAACTGTAGGAGAACCTTGAATCAGACCACCCAGTAGTTCCCATCCTGCTAAAGGTTTATCGTTGTTACTTCCATAATTGTGATACAGAGCGCCATCGACACCGCGGGCAAAAATATCAAGTCGATTGCTAGACCATGCCACTGCCACTGGGTAATCCGTAATCCCCCCCCAAGCGGCTGCCAATCAAAGTCAGATGGTTTCCACCAGGCTTTGTTGTCGAACCACTTTCGATAAACACGACCATCGATACCACGAGCAAAACAGTTCAACCAAATAGGGTTTTTTACTATTGGTTCTGCCTGTCCAAACAAGCTTTTGTATTTTGTGACAATTGGATAGGGAATTGTGGCAATTTTTAACATAGGATATACATGAATTAGGAAATTAAGTGTTTAATTTTAACTGTTCTTGCGAACTTATTATCGACCTTACTGTTCGACGAGCATAACTGTAATCCTAGACGGATTTTTTCCATACAAAACCCTTTTTAAGATTTTCTTAAGTAGGGAGGCACAATTATTTGTAGGATGGGTTAGCGGTAGCGTAACATAATCGGGCGTTGGGTTTCATGCTTCAACCCAACCTACGTTCATCTTATAAGTACCTAAGCAAAATTAATTACACATATCTAACCACCTCTTGCCCCTTGCCTATCTTCACTAGGAAATTAATTTTGCACGACTACTTATTTAATTCCACCCACCCACTTAAAAATTATAATTTATCCATCTAATCACCCTCTACCCCAGCAGCGCATTCTTAGTCATTGCTGAATTAAGGTATCAAGGCCAACCTTGCACCCATCCAAAAGTTAGTTTGGAGCTAAGTTTTTAAAATCCCTTATTAGTCGGGTAAATTCCCGACTCTCTCCGCCAAGATTCGATATTCGATCGCTGTCATCTGGCTATTCATTATCCTCTTTTGGTTAGCCCAAATTCAGGGATCGATCGATGCCCGTCACGATCTTGAAAATGGCTGTACCCTTAACTGTAAGTAGGTAGGCGTTAAAAGTTATCAGATACCCCCCTTATCAAGGGGGATCCCCCCGCCTATCGGCACCCCCCTTATCAAGGGGGGCAGGGGGGATCGGCACCCCCCTTATCAAGCTATCCATTAGTCGGATCTTTCTTAACAAAAAGAGAAGAAACTTAAAAAAAGGGGAAACGATTGATAGGTATAGTTTTGAAAGAAGGAATT
>NZ_JASJFF010001074.1:0-1891 GCF_030065435.1 Microcystis sp. M53603_WE2 | reverse complement strand
GAAAGTTAACAAAATTTAAAATATGTTAGTTCCGATTCTCATCTTTGACCTCGGTCTTGTGGCTTGGTCATTGCATCTGATGCAGCAAGCGTTCGACAAGCAAGAGTTTTCCTTGATGCTGGCGGGAACCTTGGTGGCAGCAGCGGCAGCAGCTATGTTAGTAGTTTATTTCCTCATGGGTCACTGTTTAACCTATTTAACCCAAATTCCGGCTCCTGTCTAAATGGGGGCGATTGTTTCACCATTGTCTTATCAGCGATCGCCTTGGCAGTGACAAATTTTTTTCTCGTCACCCCTTGACAAAATAATTCTATTTAAGCTATATTCAAAAATGGTCTTCGCGGGGTTATAGCTCAGTTGGTAGAGCACCTCAATGGCATTGAGGGGGTCAGCGGTTCGAATCCGCTTAGCTCCATACAGTTAGGATAAGAGTTTCAGGGTTGCTTGGACCAGAAAAGTAACGAGGAGATGCTAGATTGAAAGAGGATTTCTGGTTAGAAAAGTCTCTTTTTACCTCGATACTCTCTCAGGACAAAATTAATGAACCTCTTGCATAATTAATTTTTGAGGGTTCAAAAAAGGCAAAAACAAGGATTAAATTACATAAAATCTGTAAATAGACCGTTTAATTGATTATTATTCATTCTTAATTCTCCTGACTACTGACTCCTGACTCCTGACTCCTAACCCTAACAACAATTTTTGATTTTTACAAGAGGTCTAATGATAGAGCTTTTTAAGCAACTAC
Source organism: Microcystis sp. M53603_WE2 (assembly GCF_030065435.1). Lineage (NCBI taxonomy): Bacteria > Bacillati > Cyanobacteriota > Cyanophyceae > Chroococcales > Microcystaceae > Microcystis > Microcystis sp. M53603_WE2. Next base: position 1,143 of record NZ_JASJFF010001074.1, on the reverse strand, counting down.
CTCGTTGGTTGCGGCTAAGTCTAGTTTTTCCGCTCTTATTTCTCAATGGTTGGTTATTATTCCAATTATTTAGCTATCTAGAACCCTTAGTCAGTATTTTTGTCACTGCTAGTTTACTAGCTTTTGTCTTAGATGTTCCCATCAAACTGCTGCAAAGACGCGGGGTTAATCGCAGTGGTTCGATCGCTATTGTCTTTTTAATTGCCCTATTAATTTTGATTGTTTTAGGTTTAATTTTAATTCCCCAGATTGTCGAACAATTAAGCAGTTTAATCAATAGTTTGCCCCAGTGGATCGAGTCGGGAACCGAACAGATACAAAATTTAGAAAAGTGGGATAAAACTCAGAAATATGCGATTTATATCGAGCAATCAATCACCCAGTTATCGGAGCGACTAACCAATGTTTTACAAACTCTTAGCACTCAATTACTAAGCTTTGTGCTGGGAACTATCAACAGTATCCTAAACATTCTATTTGTTCTGGTTCTCACCGTCTTTCTTGTTCTCTATGGCGAACAAATTTGGGAGGGAATTTTAAGCTGGATTCCTGCTCCCTGGAATCTCAAATTAAGAACGATTATTCGTCAAACTTTTGAAACATATTTTGCTGGTCAAACCATTTTGGCAGGAATTCTCAGCCTTGCTCAAATTTTTGTTTTTGTGATTCTCAAGGTTGATTATGCCCTATTATTCGGGGTGGCGATCGGTCTAACTACATTAATTCCTTTTGCCAGTGCCTTTACCATTATTGGCATTAGTACCCTACTGATGTTTCAAGATTTTTGGTTAGGGTTAAAAGTTTTGACCCTGACTATTATTGTCGGTCAAATTAATGATAATGTCATCGCCCCTCGGTTAATGGGAGGTATGATCGGACTTAATCCCGTCTGGATTATTCTATCTCTTTTTATCGGTGGCAAAGTGGCAGGAATTCTCGGTTTATTGATAGCAGTTCCTATCGCTAGTGTGCTGAAAAGTACCATCGATATCATCCGCTCGCAGCAGCGGGAAAAAGAACCAGTAGTTTTCCTAGAAGAAACGGTGAAAAATTCCTCAGAGGAGAGCAAATAATAATAAATCCTGTTTAAAGGGAAGTGGGGTGTGGGGTGTGGGGTGTGGGGTGTGGGGTGTGGGGTGTGGG
>NZ_JASJFF010000071.1:0-3301 GCF_030065435.1 Microcystis sp. M53603_WE2 | reverse complement strand
TTTTTCGTGGGGGTAGGGTGTGGGGTGTAGGGTGTAGGGTTTTACCGATTTTGAGGGGGTCAATTACCTAATTTTCAGGGAAAAAGTCCAGGGATTTTACCCCCGATCACTCCAATGGTTGGCACTTTTTGAGGGAAAAAAAGTCTAAAAGCCTTATCCAACAAGGTTTTTAGATTTATTCAGCCAACCCTATTTAGTCAAAAATTGAGAAATAATTGTATTTCAGCCCAGATTCTCGTCAAAACATCGGTAAGGGCATGATCGCTATTTAATTCGATTAACTGTACCCAAGGACGAGAAAAAGCATAATAGCGACTATTTTCTGGGGGAATTACCCCATCGTTACTGCCATGAATAATCAGGGTGGGGAGCTGCCTGATTAACTTTTCTTGGGGATAATTAGCTAAATCCTCAATAAACTTGTAATAAATCGGCAGATAACGACGATAACCGTAGTGATAAACCGATAAACTCCCAGATTTTTGCCAATTGGCTAGGGTTTCTGCTCCCAATTGTCCTAACCAAATCGGCCCGAAATTAAAAGCGGGAGCTAATAAAACGAGCCTTTGCACCTGAAAATAAGTTTCTGCCAGCCAAGCTGCCGTTAAACCGCCAAAACTGGAACCAATCAGTGTAACGGGAAACTGAGATTGTTCAATCAATTGGCCGACTTGAACAATCTGACGAGTGAGAGTTAAGCTAGAAAAGTCATCACCGTTAAGATCGGGTATTTCCATTGCTAAACCCCTCTTTTGCCAACAATGCCTCAAAAATTGTGCTTTTGTTGATTGGGTGCCAGAAGCAAAACCGTGTAGATAAATATATCTGTTTTCAAGGACTGCCATTCTAGAACCAATTAGGGTCTGCTGAAAAAGTTTGCTGGTGGGGGCAGGGTGTGGGGTGTGGGGTGTGGGGTGTAGGGTTTTACCGATTTTGAGGAGGTCAATTACCTAATTTTCGGGGAAAAAGCACCTGAATTTTCCCCCTGATCACTCTCTTGCCTAGCACTTTTGGATTTCAAAAAGGTCTCAAAGTCTTACCCAACAAGATTTTTAGATTTATTCAGCCAACCCCAATTAGATTTCTTCATCTTGCTCTTTGGTGGCACTGGGAGAAGAATTATAAATGGCATCTAACTGCTGACGAGCATCTTCGACAGTGAGAGAACGAATCACTAACAGAGGTTCATTAATCGGTTGTCCGGCCTCGTCCAAAAGTTCGGGATGGGAAGTCATGGGATAACCGTAGGGATTATAGGAATTAGCCGATTTAGCAGGACGTTTCTGGGAATCCATGCTGACAGTAATCAGACTCCGAATTAAATTATTAATGGTCAAAAAAGCGATAACTGTGAAGGCGAGGATATAGAGCAGATGTAACATTGGCCGAGTCTCCCATGAATTATGTGTGAATATTCCCTAATTGCCAAAACTTTATGCTAAAAATTCGCTCAACTCTCTAGCTTACCAAAAAGTTTCAGGTTAAGCATCAGTTTGAGGAGATTGATATTCTCCCCAACCCTGTAATCGACGACGACGACTGCTGACTCCCCAACACTCTGCCACCAACTGATGCCAAGGCAACAACATCTTGGCCTCGATACCCACCTGACCACCTGTGGTTTTAAAGAGTAAATAAGCCGTGGCCACCTCCTGTTGGGCGTTTTTGACTCTTGCCAATAAATCGTTTTGTTCCTCGACGCTGAGAAAGGATAATCTCTCGGATTCGAGGAGGAGACGGGAACGGGAAAACCAATGGGTGAAATCCTCTAGTAGAGGTTCCAATATAGTTTTCAGGAGTTCGTTTTCGGTGGGTTGCGAAGGAAACATTATTCTTATAATGACGATTTTGCTTACCTTAATCTTAGCGTTATTTATATTTCTTAACATTGTGACGGGAAAATTTTAAGATTTGCCCCAGCTGTAGGCGGCACTAAAGAATTCCTGTTCACAACTAAGGGCATAACGATAGGATAAAGAGATATTTTCCGTCATCGGGGCGTATTTATCCGCCAATTCCTCTAACTGGCTTGCTAAAGCGGCGAATTCATCCCCACTATAACTATCAATCCAAGCTTGATAGGGATTCTCAGGAATCGGCTCTAAGGCTAATTGTTGACCCAGATAAGCATAAAGACGCATACAGGGACTCATCGCCACGGCAATCGCACCGATATCACCCATCCAAGCGGTAGCGAGAAGAAAATCCCGATAGCGACGGGTGGCGTTAGCGGGCTGAACCTTTCTCAGGTCAACTCCCCACTGTAAAGCGTAATTTTCGTGTAATTCTAATTCCTTTAATACCCCTGCCGCTAACCGATGAAAGCTAGTAAATCCCTGCCAATCAGGAGCTTTAGCAGCGGCGATACTGTAAGCACGGGCGAAAGATTCCAGAAAAAAAGCATCCTGACCGACATAGAAAGCGAAACAGTCCCGTTTAAGCTCTCCTGTGGCGATACCTCGCACAAAAGGGTGTTCTAGACAAGCTTGTACTAGATCTTGATGGCTGTGCCAAAGTTGCTGACTAAGCATAGGAAAATACTAATTAGGTGGACAAGGTTGGTTAAGTGGGTGGGTGGAATTAAATATAAGATGAATGTAGGTTGGGTTGAAGCATGAAACCCAACGCCCGCATGGGTTACTGAAAATGGGTAAAACCCCACACCCCACACCCCACACCCTACACCCCGTCAGTTCATTTCCTTAACCCAAACTGACGCTAACCCTGTTACAATACAGATAACTAACCAAATTTGAATTAAAAACTATGCGACTTAAGCGATGGGAGTCCCCCCGCCGTCAGGGACGTAACGACAAAGGCAAGGGCGGTTCAGCCCGACAGCGACAACTGAAAAAACAATTTAAAATGCTGTCGAAAAAACTGAAAGGGGGAGAGAGTAACATCTCTCCTCTTTTTTTGTCCCCAGCAATCTCCTCTGAAAAATCTTCCTCTGGGAAACTCTCAGTCTCCTGAAACAGTCCCAGACTTGAGCCACTTTCAGATTAGGAAAAAAAATGAAGCGTACACTTGCCGTCATGACGATGACAGTAGCTTTAACCCTCACCAGTAACCATTCTAGCCTTGCCGGAGCAATCTTCGATCGCATTCAAAAAACTGGGGTAATTACTGCGGGCGCTCGTAAAGATGCTATTCCCTTTGGTTTTGTCAACTCCCAGGGCAAGTGGGTGGGTTACAGCCTTGATATGTTAGAGTTAATTCGCAAAGAAACCGAACGGAAGTTAGGAAAACCAATTAAGTTAAAAATTGTTGAGATTACTCCCCAAAATCGTTTTGAAAAGTT
>NZ_JASJFF010000756.1:0-2766 GCF_030065435.1 Microcystis sp. M53603_WE2 | reverse complement strand
ATTCCCCGCTAAGATATTAAAAGCGATAGCGGCCATTGGTTTTGCGCTGCTTGCTGTCCGGCTGCTTTGGCCAGATTCGGGTTGATCATTAGGTTTGCGGCAAAAAGCTTTTCCGGGGGGCAGGGTGTGGGGTGTGGGGTGGGGGGTGTGGGGTGTCGGAAGAATAAATAGAAATAATCTCCTGTCTCCTGTCTCCTGTCTCCTATCTCCTGACTCCTGACTCTTGATCACTGATTGCTTAGAGAATATCGCCGATCAGTAAACCAGTGATCAAAAGGAGAAGGATAGCGACACCGATATCCAAAGTTTTGGGGGAAAGACGACGAGCAATCCAATAACCGATCAGGACACCGAGGAGACTGGTAGCGATTAAAGCGCTGGCTGCCCCGGCAAAAACCACCCAGGGGGATTGGGATTCGGCGCTGATGAGAAGGGTGGCTAATTGGGTTTTATCGCCGATTTCAGCAAAAAATATGGTTAGGAAGGTGGAACTAAACACCGTCCAAAAACTCCAAGAAGGTGGCTGATCTGGGTTTTTCTCGGTTGACGCGATCGATTTGCTATCACTCATCGGCTAATTTCACAGTATCGGGTTATAATTAAATTTAAAATGGATTTTAAGTTTGATCCCCCCTGCCCCCCTTGATAAGGGGGGTGCCGATCCCCCCTGCCCCCCTTGATAAGGGGGGTGCCGATCCCCTCTGCCCCCCTTGATAAGGGGGGTGCCGATCCCCTCTGCCCCCCTTGATAAGGGGGGTGCCGATCCCCTCTGCCCCCCTTGATAAGGGGGGTGCCGATAGGCGGGGGGATCCCCCTTGATAAGGGGGGCATCTGATAATTTTTAACGCCTACCTACTTAACAGTATCAGGTTAAGAAATAATTTTCATACTTTTTTCATTTTAGCCCGACCGGTTTTCTGGCGATAGTTTCTGCTGTTGATTACGCTGTCTCCCCCCCCTCAATAGTTAAAAAACCCTAGTTGATCGAGGTAGAGTTTCCATCCTAGAGTTTAATAATTATTAGACTAGGACGAGCGCAAATTGCTTGGAGGTATAGCCCCTATGGCCAGTGAAAGTGTTGTACAGGACAGAGATTATACTCTGATTATTGACAAAAGTGGCAGTATGTCCACTGCTGATAAACCCAGTGATAAAACCCGTTGGCAAATTGCCCAAGAATCCACCCTCGCCTTGGCTAGAAAGTGCGAGGAAATCGATCCCGACGGCATCACTATCTATCTTTTTTCCGGACGTTTCCGACGCTATGATAATGTTACTTCCGATAAGGTCACACAAATTTATCAAGAAAACGAACCGATGGGGAGGACAGACCTAGCAGCTGTGCTGCAAGATGCCCTTGATAATTATTTTCAGCGCAAAACTGCCGGCAAAACTAAACCCAACGGAGAAACTATTCTGGTGATTACCGACGGAGAACCAGATGATCGCAAAGCGGTGATGCGTCAAATCATCGAAGCTTCTCGAAAACTCGATAGCGATCAAGAATTAGCCATTTCTCTGATTCAAGTAGGCCATGATCGGCAAGCAACCGAATTTCTCAAAGCTTTAGACGATCAACTAGAATCGGCGGGGGCCAAATTCGATATCGTTGACACAATTACTATCGATGATATGGAAGATATGACCCTAGCGGAAGTTCTTCTCAACGCCATTACCGATTAATTTCTAGCCAGTAGGGGTGATATCTCTTCACCCCTACTCAAGGAGGATTTAACTGCTAGTCAGGGCGACCAATTTATCTTTTTCCTCATCGGATAATTGCTCCGATTGTCCCGTGATTTGTTTGTAGATTTTGAGATATTCCAAAGCGGATTTATACCAACTAAAATCTTGAGTCATTGCCCGTTGCTGTAGTTTTTGCCAATCCTGTTTATAACGAAAACTTTCCCAAGTCCGGATCATACAGGTAAACAGGTCTAAAGGTTCATAGCGATCGAAACTAAATCCTGTTCCTTTTTCCTGAATCGGGTCGTGGAAAGACACCGTATCGACTAAACCACCGGTGCGGCGTACCATGGGAATACAACCGTAACGCATAGCCATTAATTGGGAAATGCCGCAGGGTTCAAAACGGGAAGGCATTAACAAAGCATCGGCCCCCCCATAGATGCGACGGGAAAGGGCATCACTATAGAGAAGATGCAGGGACATTCGCCCCCGGAAACGGGAAGTCATCTCCCATAGTTGGGTTTCATAATAGCGATCGCCTGTACCTAAAATAATCAATTGAGCATCAGTATAGGTGAGAAAGCGATCTAAAATTTGCATCACTAGATCAATACCTTTTTGTTCTACCAAACGCGTCACCATCCCCATGACAAAGGCATTTTTACTGACCTGTAGCCCCACTTCTTCTTGCAGGGCAATTTTATTAGCCAGACGTTTTTCGATGGTTTCTGGGGTAAAATTCTGCTTAAGATAAACATCTTTAGCCGGGTTATACACCTCCGTATCGATGCCGTTGACAATCCCCACCAGATTGCCGGAAATATAGGACAATAATCCCTCTAAATTTTCGCCATAAATGGGGGTCTGTATTTGACGGGCATAGGTAGGAGAAACGGTAGTGACGCGATTAGCAAATTGAACCGCCGCGGCCATGGTATTATCGCCCTGCATATACCAAGGACACCAAGTCATTTTTTCTAACGCCTCCCGCCAAGGCCCCTGGTAGGCGAGATTATGGATAGTAAAAACGGTGCTAATATCGGGGTCTTGGTGCATCCAGACGGGAATCATGCCCGT
>NZ_JASJFF010000734.1:0-3680 GCF_030065435.1 Microcystis sp. M53603_WE2 | reverse complement strand
GGTAACGAAGCCATTAATATTAGTGTTATTTGCCCAAAATTCCGCTTCTGCACGGGTTTCTGGCTCCGAAAAAGGAAAATCTCCGGCCCCCTGTTGTTCCCCTTCAGGAACCCAATAAACGGGATAATTGCGGTTAAAATCTAAGCCTTCTAGGGTGGGGGCAGTGGTAAAATTATAGCCATCGTAATCGCGGATTAAACCTTCGGTGAGCAAAGTGTAAAAAGTTCCCTCAAATTCCTCCGGTTCGCGACGCACCATAATGCGAGGATCTTGTTCAGAAATTTTCCAAGCGCCACAGGTATCTTTTTGGCGCATTTGTAGAATTAAACCATCGCCGTTAATATCTTCAGGATATAGCCCCGGTTTCTCATCCGTGTGGGGATAGGGGCGAATACTCGATCGTAACAGATAGGGAGTAGTGAGATATTTTTCCGCTCCATCCACGGCTAATCGCGGCAAAATATAGACAGTGTAATGGTCAAGAAGTCTGGTAATTTGGGAATTATGACCGTATTGGCGCAAAAGATGGGAGATAGTGTAGAGAGCGACGGCAGAGCCTGTTACTTCCCCCGCATGGGTGTTAGCATCGATCCAATAGGCAGGTTTTTCTAAATAATGGCCTGTGGCTTGATTTGTTAGGGTAGTTAACCAGATATCTCGATTTTCGTAGCTTTTACCGATCGAGGTGAGGCTAATTAAATTAGGATAGGATGAGGCTAGGTTTTTCAGGAAAGAAACTAATTCGGCGTAGGGGTAATAGTGGCTAAAATCAAACATAATCTTCTGCAACTAAAAAAAAGGAGTCTCGGGTTAATTTGAGAAAATATAGGATAATAACAGTAAAAAACTATGGATAGTCAGGATATCGCTCGCTATATCGAAGAAACTAACGGTATTTCTAAGCCTTGGCTGTTGGTGCAATTGCGTCTCAAAAAACTGCAAGAACGTCGTGCCAGTCTTTCCCAACAGGAATATATCCAAGAATTGGATGATATTCAGCAAGACTTAATGAAATTGGGCGAATGGTGGCGAGGAATCGAGTCAGAAGTCTTTAACCCCTAAGCGGTGGCGATAATCTGTAATACTCGCGGTAAATCCTCAAATTCGCCGATGATGCGTTTCACCGGTTGCGGCCAAACCCGGACTAAAGTGGGAATAGCAGAGACATGATTAGATTCCGCTTGTTCTGGATGCTTAGAGATATCGATCACTTTCAGGGTATAGGGATGGTGTAATTCTCGCTCTAGAAGCTGATGGATCGATTCTAGGGTGTGTTTAGTATTGGCATTATTGCCGGAGACAAATAACCGCAAAACATAACCCTTGGGACTAGGGTTAGTATAGTCAGAGTCAGCACTAATCCCCGAAGTCGTTGCGGGGCGTTCCTGATAACGGAGAATCAGATCGTGGGATTGCCAAAGTTGGGGAAACTGCTGACGATAGGTTTCTAAGATAGTGGGATTAGAGGATTGTTCCTGCCAAGGTACAGTAAACCAAGCTCGCTCGTCCGTGGCGAAAATAGCATTTAATAAAGGCTGATAGCGACGGACAAGGGGATAGACTTCGGCTCTAGTATGAATACGGTGACTGTAGGGATCTCGCCAGCGATCGATGGTAGCGGTAAAACTAGGAACTAAAAAATGGGGGGGTTCTGGCAACCCTAAAGCGGACTGGAGAGCAGCGCAGAGATTCAGATGCCAATGAGTTTGTTTATCAGGATCGATACAGTAAATCAGGTCGCCCCCGGGGGTAAACAGGGCGATGCCTTTAAAAATATCGGGCAACACAATCGCGGAAGTGGTCACTTGAGGGGTTCCCCTAGGGAATCAATAGGAGCTTCTATTTTTCTAGACTACTAAACTCTTGACCCCTCAAGGATTTCCTTCAGGGTTTTTCTAGATTCTACCCCGCAGCATCATCGCCATTTCATTGGGAACCGGGGACATTTCCAGGGCGACCTCATCGCTAATCCGTCCCTCTTGATAGAGGTTAAACAGAGATTGATTAGTGGTAATCATGCCATGGTATTCGCCATCTCTCATTAATTCGATAATTTCGTCATTTTTGCCGCTGCAAATGTAATCTTTGACGGTTTCTGTGTTGACGAGAATATCGTGAAAAGCGGTCCGTTTACTGTCGGTGGTGCGACATAAACCCTGGGAAATAATACAAACCAAGGATTCTGCGATCGCCACCCGCATCGATTCCCGTTCCTCGGCGGTATAAAGAGTTAAAATCCGCTCCAGGGTTTTAACGGCGCTGTTGGTGTGCAGGGTTCCCATAACTAAGTGACCAGTTTGGGCAGCTTTCAGGGCAGTATTAACGGTGGATTTGTCCCGCATCTCCCCCACCAGAATAATATCTGGGTCTTCCCGCAAAGAGGCTTTTAGGGCATTATCGAACTCATGGGTGTGTATTCCCACTTCCTTTTGTTTGATCAAACTGCGACGACTTTGGTGGACAAATTCGATCGGGTCTTCGATGGTGATAATATGTTTGGCGTGTTCTTTATTTATGTAATCGACCATGGCTGCTAGGGTGGTGGTTTTCCCTGAACCCGTCGGACCGGTGATTAAAATCAATCCCTTCTGCACATCGCACACATTCCGTAACACAGCCGGTAAGCCCAATTGTTCTATAGTGAGGATTTTCATGGGAATTAGACGCAAAACCATCCCAGGACCGCGCAGACTTTCAAAGATATTAATCCGCACCCTAGCGAATTCGTACTGAGTTGCACCGTCAAATTCTAGGTCTTTTTTAAAGCGAAGGATTTCTTCTTCCCCTAGGATTTCCCGTAACCAACTATAAAAAGTGTTGATGTCAATTTCAGGATAGTTGAGAATAATCATTTCACCACGATCCCGCATCCGGGGTTTTTCTCCAACTCCTAGGTGAACGTCCGAATAACCCCGATCAAAGGCCATCCGGAGCAAATGTTCTAAGGTGGGTTGATTGGGAGCGCGACCCGGCCGGGGTGGCGTTTGGGGAGAAGCAGCCTGACTGGGAGCGCGATTTTGGGGAGGACGTGGGGCGGAAATTTGACCATTTTGCGGCATATTCGGCACGTTTTTGGTCGGTGTCGCCACTTGTTGCGTCATTTCTTCAGTTATCCCCATGCTGATTTCCGTGATTAACTCTGAGGGAGGTATCGGCATGGAGGGAACCGGCAGCGGCTGCAGTGGTCGCGAGGAAGAATTGGGATTTTGACTCATGAGCAATAGGGGTTTTTTCTTTTACTATTCCCCGATTGTACTAACATCTCATCCCCAATTTCTCAATTCCTCACAGACGTTAGACTGAGGAGTAAGGAGTCACTGGTCTCCGAGTCAGGAGACAGGAGACAGGAGACAGGAGATTATTTTTATTTATTCTTCCCACTTCCCCACTTCCCCACTTCCCCACTTCATAATTTATAATTCCCCCTCTCCTATACCTTTTAAACAGGATTTAGACCCCAAAATCGTTATAATGGAGGTTGAGGGCTGATGATTTTGACTACTCATTTCTGTTTGATTATCAGTCTTAGGGGAGGTAAATACGTTGACATCCTCGCCGCCCTAAAAGTGCGGCGATTCCTAAACCTCACGATTTAAGTTTCTGCTTCCACCACCGTCGCATACCACAGTTAAAAAACCATGTACTGTCTTACACAGAGTCCACAGACTTTCGCCCCATTT
>NZ_JASJFF010001330.1:0-3455 GCF_030065435.1 Microcystis sp. M53603_WE2 | reverse complement strand
GGGGTCAAAATCCTCTAATCTGGTCTGTAAACGCGGTAAATGCCAATTTGCGCCCTCGGAAGCGGTAATTATATAGGCGGCTGCCCTGGCGCGGGCGGTTTCGGGAATGGCGATTTTTTGGCTCACTCCTAAACGTTCGGCGATCGCTGTCACCGCCTCGAATACTTCTGGTTCGGCTCCCTGCTGAAAATAATCGTCGGCAAGGGCTATTTTTACGCCCTCTAAGCCATTTAAAGAAGCTTTAAGGTTATTTTTGGCAAAAAGACTCCAAATAGCCGCCATATCCGCCACATTGCCGCTAAAAAATCCCGGATGGTCTAAACTACTAACGAACAAAAATAGGCCCTGACGGGATACGCGCCCAAAGGTGGGTTTTAGCCCCACCACGCCACAGCAAGCGGCGGGAACCCTCACGGAACCATTAGTGTCGGAACCGAGGGCGAGAGGCACTAAATTAGCGGCAACGGCAGCGGCGGAACCGCCGGAGGATCCCCCCGAGACGCGACTAGGATCGCGGGGGTTGGCAGTGGCACCATAATGGGCATTTTCGGTGACAAAACCGTAGGCGTACTCATCCATATTGGTCGCCCCCACCAAAACTGCCCCGGCCGCTTCTAGGGTTTGAATAGCGATCGCATCTTGTCCAGCGGCAGGGTGATCTCGATTGATTTTGGAACCGGCAAGGGTTAACCACAGAAACCAAAAACCTACCTAAAGCTTTTTAAAGCTACTCATTTCTGTAGCTAGACAGCTAAAATAAGTAACTTTGTCCACCGATAGATTTTAAGAACGTTATCAGGTATAATCAAGATATGAAGCTAGTTGAACGTCATATTATCAGTCAAAACCATCCCTTATGGTCAGAAATCGACCATTATGCCTTCTTGTCAAAAAATTTGTTCAATCTAGCTAACTACCATTATCGCCAATATTTCTTTGAAAACTCCCAAAAACTGAGTTTTAATCAACTCTATCATCTGGTATCTAAAACCTCAGATTATTTAGCTTTACCCACGAAAGTGAGCAAGCAGATAATCAGAAGATTAGAGCAGGCTTGGGTTAGTTATTTTGCCGCTTTTAGAGCTTGGAAAAAACACCCTGAAAAATTTTTAGGAAAACCCAAAATTATTAAGTATAAGGACAAAACCAAAGGAAGAAACCTGCTGATATATTCTCAGGAATCAATTTATAAAAAACCTTTAAAAGAAGGAATTTGTCACTTGTCTATGAGCGACGTAAAATTGACCACTTCCCGAAGAGAAATAATTGAAGTGAGAATTGTCCCCAAAAGTAGCTGTTATGTCATTGAAATAGTCTATGAAAGACGGTCGGAAACCACAGATAAACAAGAGATAGCTGGGGTAGATTTAGGAGTTAATAACTTAATGGCTGTAACTACAAATCAAACAGGTGTAGCACCTCTTTTGGTAAATGGCAGACCGTTAAAAGCAATTAACACCTTCTACAACAAACAACGTTCCCGCTTACAATCTCAACTGAAAACCAGAAATAATCAACCCTCATCTAAGAGATTGATATTCCTAACCCATAAACGAAACTGTCGAGTAGAAAATTATCTACACACAGCCAGTAAAAGAGTAATAGATTGGTGTATTATTCATCAAATAGGGACGTTAATAATTGGGCATAATGAGCGGATGAAACAATCTCTTAATCTAGGAAAAAGGAATAATCAACAATTTGTCAATATTCCCCATTATAGATTAATAGAAATGTTAACCTACAAAGCTCAATTAAAAGGAATAAAAGTCATAATAACTGAAGAATCCTATACCTCACAATCCAGTGCTTTAGATAGGGATGAGTTACCTAAATATGGTGAAGAAAAACCATTATTTAAGGGAAAAAGGTTAGCTAGGGGACTGTATAAAATGGGAACAAATCAGTTGTTAAATGCCGATGTCAATGGGTCATTTAACATCATTAGAAAAGTAATTCCTGATGTCATTGACCAGGGAATAAAGGGTTTGCCGTTTAATCCTGTAGTGCTTGACCCACTACGAATGACTAAGCTTTCAGGCTTTTAAGTAAGTTTGAGTAAGTTTAGTTGAGCGGTTTACTTTTGATTTTATTACCCAATCCAGGCTTTTGGGGGGTTGGGGGAAGTCACTGAGTCTCAAATTAAATTAATCAAGGTTGAACAAATGCCAGAAAAAGCGACATTTTTTAAGGGATTACAGATACCAAAATATCATTTTAATTTCTATAAGTCATACAAAAATTTAGGTTAAGATGACCTCCGAGGATGAATTAATATAATTTTTGACGCTTTCTAGTAAAAGTTGATACAAAAAATGAGGTGTTTTTTGATTGGCTAATTCCAGACTATTCTGATAAATTTTAACAGCAGATTCATCATTAATCATTCGATAGTGAATGATTTTTGTCCATTCTGGTGCAGTTATCATTAATTGAGGAATCACTTCAATAAAAGCTTGTATTTGTTGTTGGGTTTCAAAATCTTCTAAAAAATGCAATAAACTAAACATAATTTCAGGATGTTCACAGTTATCATCTAGGATAAGATGTAAGTCTTTTAAATGTTTATCATCAGGATATTTGGCAAGTTTTTCTAATGTTTCCTCAAATAAGTTAATTTCTTGGGGTGTTTTCATTAAGCGATTCTCTTGTAGGATTTTTATTAAATTCATGGGGTTGTTGCTCCTTAATCAAAAAAGGTTGACCAGGTAGTTTTATTAAGTTGAATGAGTTCTTGTAATCCCTTTCTAATATCTGCATTATATAATCCTTGACCTAGATAAATTGAGCGAATATCCCAAACTTCTTGTGCTAAGGTTTGTCGAGGGGAAAGGGTTAAGTCTGGACTTTTACCATAAGATAAGGTTTGACGATGACGACCTCCTTTTCCGGGGGATAAGTGTTCCATCATGATAGCAATTCCTTGATTAGTTGTGTAACCTTTGATTTTCGCTTTCATATACGCATTGGATGGTAGATGATGAGGGGTTAAGTGATCTCCTCTACTACCTAATTTTAACAAGTCGCCGTATGTCCCGACTTTTCCTTCTCCTGTCAGTAGTTTAAATTGAGTGATGTTGTCTCCTTATGATTATTTTAGGCCATAGGTTTATCATAGGTGAATAAAAATCTTATCGCTCTTCTATCTCGGAAAATCCCTGTCAACACATAAGTGCTGAAACTCTTATTTTATAAGCGAGCGCTCGCCTATTTTCTAACAACAACTCGAAAATTTAGTTTCTGTTAGTTATTGATCACCCGAAAGCTTGCCCCGAAAGAAAGCTAGAATTTAGACACGATCAGAGCTTTTTCCTGATAATTAAGCTTTAATGACCCATTTTCCGGCTCTTCGGGAATTGTTATGCAAATAATTAACTTAAAATAAAATTCGATGAGAGCGCCTACGCTCAAAAGTAGCTGAAATCCATACAGGGAAGGACTTAAGGCACAAACAG
>NZ_JASJFF010000610.1:0-2493 GCF_030065435.1 Microcystis sp. M53603_WE2 | reverse complement strand
TTATAAGGGATGGAACCCTTATAGAGAAAGGCATTTAGCGATTTTTGTCAATTGTTTTTATCTAGAGCGAACTAATCAATTAAGTCTCTTGCCAGATAAGGATTTAGTCGATTTATGCCCCCCTATCGAACCATAACAAGCAACGAAGAGCCTAATCTTGCTTGATCTTTTGATCACTTTTCTACTAAAATATCTGCTGAAATCCCATTACTCAATTAACCTAATTATCTACTGCCATGTTAACAAAAATTATTCTCGGTTTACTTTGGTTATGCTTCGGATTATACGCTTTTTTACTAGCACCCCCCGACCAACCAGATACAATAAATTTAATTATCAATCTTTCCACTGGCAAATGGCAAGATATCAACCCGTTAATTATCGCTCTTTTCAACCTGATGGGAGTTTGGCCACTTATCTACACTAGCCTTTTAATTATCGATGGTCGTGACCAAAAAATCATCGCTTGGCCCTTTACTTTTGCCTCCTTTGCTGTGGGTGCTTTCGCTATTTTACCCTATCTAACTCTCCGTCAACCCAACAGCAATTTTACCGGTAAAAAAAATCTGGTCATTAAACTTCTAGACTCACCTTGGTTGGGAGTAATTGCCCTAATTACTGCGGCAATTTTAATCGCTTACGGATTAATTAACGGCAATTGGTCTGATTTTTGGTATCAGTGGCAAACTAGCCGTTTTATTCATGTTATGAGTTTAGATTTCTGTCTTTTAACCCTATTATGTCCAATTTTGCTGCAAGATGATCTAACCCGACGGGGATTAAAAAATCCTTTCCTGTTGCCGGTAGTTTCCCTTTTGCCTCTAATCGGTCCGGCAATTTATTTAATTATTCGTCCTCGCTTAGGGGAGAATTAAGGGTAAATTGTCTTGAGCAAACTTAACCATTTCTTGACAGGAGAAGTTCATATTTAACAGAAATTATGCTGAGGTTCCTCTAAAATATGAGGAAAGAGATTAATGTCCAGATTAGAAGGAGTGTTTAACCTTGTTAGAGAGTCAAAAACCACCTCGGATTTACTGCTTTCAAGCTGATTATCTTGCCTCCCAACAATTTAACCCCCAAGAGATTCCCGCTTGGTTATCCTTAGAGGTAAACTGGCAGGGTTATAGAATTCATACCCTACCCTGGGTAGCAGACGTAGCTAGGGTATTAGGATTATTAGCGATCGAAGATACCCCCCAAGGGTGGCAAGATTATTTAGAAAGCTTGGGATTAGCCAAAATTAGGTTAATGGACAGCGAGGAGTTTTTTGAGGATAAATCTTTATCGGGATGTTAGAAATGCCCTATAATTGGCAGTTTAGTGATGATTCTACCAGTCAATTTATGCCTTATAAACTACTCTTCGTCTGTTTAGGAAATATCTGTCGTTCTCCCGCTGCCGAGAATATCATGACTTATCTGATTGAACAAGAAGGATTAGGCAATAAAATCCTCTGTGATTCTGCGGGTACTGCCGGTTATCATATCGGTTCTCCTCCCGATTCTCGCATGAATACGGCGGCCAAAAAACGCGGTATTCCTTTGCAAGGGACAGCTAGACAATTTACCCGCGAGGATTTCGAGAATTTTGATCTAATCCTAGCCATGGATAAAGCCAATTATCAAGATATTTTATCCCTAGATCGGACAGGAAAATATCAAGAAAAGGTCAAGTTAATGTGTGACTATGCTCGTTATCACCCAGAAAAAGAAGTTCCCGATCCCTACTACGGTGGTCGTGAAGGTTTTGAACGCGTAATCGAGCTACTTTTAGACTCCTGTGGCAGTCTTTTGGAGGAAGTAAAAAACAAAATTTAAGTTTTTTATTTCAGCTAATCGATTAGTCTATGTTCGAGGGAAAAACGAACCAATTCGGCGCGATTATTAGTAGTTGTTTTTCTGAGTAAACTACTAACATATTTCTCGATCGTGCGAGAACTAAGATGCAGTTTTTGCCCAATTTCACTGTTAGAAAGTCCCTGGGCTAAATGTTCTAACACTTCCCGCTCGCGATTAGTTAACTTAAAATCGTCCTGTAAAGAAGAAGTTAAAACATCCCTAGTTTTGGGGCTTTCTTCCGGTTTTAATTTCTGATATTGACGTTCACTTTGCACCATTTGCGATCGCTCTAAAAGATTGCGAATAACTGCTTTTAATTCCTCCATCTCAAAAGGTTTAGGAAGATAGATATCACAACCCACTTGATAACCGCGGATTCTTTCCTCTGTTGACCCTCTTTCGGTTAAAAAAATTACTGGTAATAACCTAAATTCTGGCTGTTGCCGCACCTTAGTCACCAAAGAATAACCGTCTAAACGCGGCATTTTGATATCCGATACCAAAAGATGGGGATGATAGGTATCCAATAAATTCAAAGCTTCCAAACCATTACTCGCCGCTACCACACTATAACCTGCTAATTCTAAATAGTCTTTGACCGCTAGGCGGATACCGGGGTCATCATCGGCAATTAGAATCAAAAGAGGCATAG
>NZ_JASJFF010000319.1:0-7980 GCF_030065435.1 Microcystis sp. M53603_WE2 | reverse complement strand
TTGTTCTGGTGTGGGGTAAAATCGAAACGAATAGGCTTTTTCCATATCCCGCATTCTAGCATATATCGTGTAAATGTGCTAATATTTGACGGTAAAGCCAACCTAGAACGGCGGGGTTTCAGACCCAAAATTTCCGATGAAAAAGTCAGAGATCCAAATTTTCCTAGCTCACGCTAATGAGGATAAACCAGCAGTTTTGGCACTGTATGACCGCCTCAAGCAAGCGGGATATAAACCTTGGTTGGATAAAAAAGACCTGATTCCGGGTCAAATTTGGCGAGATGAAATTCCGAAAGCGATTAAAGCTAGTCAGATTTTTCTCGCCTGTCTGTCAGGGAAATCGGCTAATAAGCAGGGATATATCCAACGGGAGTTGAGGATTGCACTTGATACCTTGGGACAGATGCTACCGGGGACAATTTTTTTTATTCCCATGAGGTTAGAAGAATGCGAAATTCCTGATCTGCGACTTGCAGAAGTTAGCTTGAATCTGCGAGATATTCACCAGCTTGATTATTGGGAAGAAGACGGATTTGAGCAACTAGAAAGAGCAATTGGCTATCAGTTCAAGCTTGAACCGGAAGAGCCAAAACAACTGTTATCAGTATTTAACTTTGAGGTGGTGGGAGTAAATGCGAAGGGTGAGCAAATTAGAAAAGAGTCGAAACAGTCCCAATATTTCAGGGAAGATCTGGGCAAAGGCATCACCTTAGAAATGGTCGCCATTCCGGGGGGAACTTTCCTGATGGGAACAGAAGATGAGGAAATCGAAAGACTGGTTAAAAAATTTAATTGGGAAGGATTTAGAAGGGAAAGACCACAACATGAAGTAACTGTCCCACCCTTCTTTATGGGTAAATACCCCATCACCCAGGCCCAGTGGAAAGCGATCGCCTCTCGCACGGATTTAAAAGTTAAACAAGACCTTGATTTCAACCCAGCCTATTTTAAAGACCGTCCCGATAGCGATCGCCGTCCCGTGGAACAAGTCAACTGGTACGATGCGATCGAGTTCTGTGCGAGATTATCAAAACTAACGGTTCGGGAATACCGACTACCGAGTGAAGCGGAATGGGAATACGCTTGTCGTGCTGGAACCACCACCCCGTTTTACTTTGGGGAAACCATTACGGGGGAATTGGCTAACTACAATGCCAGTAATACCTACGCCGATGAACCGAACGGAGAATATCGAAACGAAACAACTCGCGTGGGACAATTTCCCCCAAACGCCTTTGGACTGTACGATATGCACGGCAATGTCCGGGAGTGGTGCGCCGATACTTGGCACGATAACTATGACGGTGCGCCGACGGATGGCAGTGTCTGGATAGAAAATGGTAATGATAATCGTTCTCCTCTGCGGGGCGGTTCCTGGGGCTACAATCCTACTTACTGCCGTTCCGCGATTCGCTACGACTACTACTTCCGCCGCGTCAACCGCATCAACAATTACGGTTTTCGGGTAGCCTGCGTTTTCGGGAGAACTCTCTAACCCTTTTTCCTTTTTCCCCTTTTACCCTCATTCCCTATTTTTTCTTTTTTCTTTTCTTTCCCGCCCTTAGGCGGGTCGATTTTGTAGGGGCGAACTCGACCCATTTGGTCGATTTTTGCTTAACAATTGTCAAGGATTGTTAAGATGCGCTTACCCTACACTTTTCCCCTAGTTCCCAAAACTAAACTCTAGGAATTTTTAGCCACTGCTCAAGAGGATGAAGTTAAAGCAGAAAAGAATTTAAGAGCATGGGTTGTCAGTCAACTAGCTGAAAATAATTAACTAGGGTTTGCTGAAAAAGTTTGTTGGTGGGGTTAGGAGCCGGTCGTTAGGAGACTCCGAGACAGGAGAATTAAGAATGAGTAATAATCAATTAAATGGTTTATTTAGAGATTTTCTGCCAGTTAATCCGCCTTTTTGACGTTTTTGAATCCTCAAAAATCAATTATGCGAGAGGTTTATTGTTGCCAATTAAAAAAACAGGGAATCCCAACCGTTAAGTTAACACCAGTGAAGCCTTGCGTCCAAAATTCGAGGCTGTCAACATCAGTTAACTTTTATCAACGTCCAGACTAGACTTTCATGGGTTGGGAGTATCATCGAAGTATAAATACTTAGTGATGCCGATTCTCTAGGTTAAAAAATAGCCCCAGTCAAGGAGCGGAGGCGACCATGAATGACCTCTATGGCCAAGGCTTTGCGCCAGAAGACTATTTGCTTAACCCTTTAGATAGTCAAGCTTTGGAGTTAGTTTCCCCAGATTTTACCGAGGTGAATCTGCCGGAAACCGAAAGCGGTTGGCAGGAAATGCCGAATCAAGAGTATTGGAATTGGCAAAATGAGACGATGGAGGCCGCTTTCAACTATCAACCTGATGAGTCTTGGCAAGATGTATCCCACTGCCATCAGGATTTTCATTATGAATCGCCAGAAGCTTTAATTAATGATATTCCCCATCAAGAATTAGGGTTTACGGGGTTAGGAAATGTGCATTTGTTGGCAGATTTACAAACGGGGCCAACCTGTGGTTACGAAACCATGGAAAATATTGTCCAGTGTTTTCATCCCGACATTACGAATAATTTCTCAGACCAACTGCAAATAGACTATCCCGGTCGAGGAGGTGCTTTAAATCCTGAAGATTATCAAGAAATTTTGAGTTCTTATGATATCCCCTCCCATTGGGCAAGTTTTGACCATCAGGAATTGGCTAATGCTTTAGATGAGAATCGTCCCGTGGTTTTTGTCGGAGATGCCCACGATTTAGACCCGATTTCCTATCCCGATTCTCAATCTTGGCACGCGATTACTTTAACCGATGTTAGCCGAAATCTCGATGGTGACGTTATTGGTTATCGGGGGATTGATTCTAATTTTCCCTATGAGGAAAAGTTTTGGTCTTGTTCGCAAATTGAACAAGCAAATGAGCAGTTGACCCGGGAGGTTTTAATTACCGATAAACCGGCAGAAGCTTGGCCGTTTAAAACTACTTGAGCAAAGTTGATCTGGAAGAGGAAATCTTATGACTGCTGAAATAATGGGATTTTATGTTGTTAATGGGGTTATCAATTTAATTAATAGTCAATTGGCGAGACAAGCAACGGAAAAACTGGAAGATAAGCGACAGGAATTTCAAAAATGGCAACAATTAAATAATCAGGAATTTCAGCGAGAGCAATTTGAAAAACAGAAGCAATTGCAGAAAGAACTTGCTGAAGATAACCGTCAAACTCAGTTAAAAGTAGCCCTAGAACAACGAAATACTGCCCGTCAAGTTGTTCAAGATCAGAAATTATTTCAAAACTGGCCTTTGAGAATTGTTCCCGATCAAATTTTGAATGCTAATCATGATGAGAATTTAATTTCTCTGAGAATAATTCCCGCACCTCCTGTTATCGATTTTGATCAATTTGGTGGCAACAACAAAAGTTTTCCTAATATTGAAACTGGTTTAGCGCAAGGATTACGGGAATTTTTTAATCAACATTATTCTTTTCAAAGTACCGAAAGACCGATCGAACTAATTGATGGTGGATGGGATAGTAAACGCTATCATGGTGGTGCGGCTATTATAGGTCTTTTTGCCTTATTAAAATCTGAACCCATGTTAATTTTAGAGTCACAAATTGATGGGGATTATCTTCATCTTAATGTGGGCTATTGGGGAGAAGGACAGCAAAAATATTTTTATCAATCGATTATTTCTAATCTTCCCTATCGAGAAGTTGTCTATGAATCTGTTAAAATTAGAGCAAGACAATGGCGAGAAAAAAGAGAGCAACTGGCAAAACAATTAAATAAATCTTCGGAGGAAATTGATCGGCAATATGGGAGTGATAATGCCTTTAATTTGAAAATTTTACAAGACGAAGAAGCTCTCAAGAGTGCGGGAATCGATAGCAGTGATTTAGCGACTCAACCGTATAAAGTTACGGCTAAGGATTTTGAATATCTCTGTCAGTTTTTAGTCAAATGTCAATCACTGGTAGGCGGTTGGATTGCCGATATTCACTACCTAATTCATCACAATGTCCCGCCCATTTTGCCTAAGCTTATACCCGATTTAATGCGAGGTATTGATGATCCTAAGTTATTAAAGACTATCGTTTCTGGCTATCGTCAGGTTTATGAGGCTTTAGAAAATGAACGCCCCGCTTGGATGCCTGAATTAGCATTAGATTTAGCTGATAGTTTAACTGCTTTGCCTGATAAAAATTGGGCAAGAGAACAGCTAGATTATTCCGTTAAGTCTTGGTTGCGATTGCGGGGGATAAATCCTCCTAATAATTTAGAGCAAGCGATTAAAGCGATGAAATCTGTTGTTACCGTAGCAGATGAAGTGTATTTTAATAAATTACATCACTGTTTGGCAGAACTAGAAAGTCGTCAGCTTGCTACTCAAGTTAAAGGTTTATTGTCAGAACAATTGAGTGCTGAATCTTTTTACCAACGTAGCATTAAATTGCTGAATTCAGGTCAATTGCAAGAAGCTTTATCGAACCTTAATGCTGCGTTGGAACGTTATCCCAATCATTCTCAACTTAACCAACTCCGTCGCCAATTACCTAGTAATGCTCAATTTTTTGATTTTCAAGCTGTCACCGTCGATAGTCGAGGCAAGGAAGTCAAACGGGAAAAGAAACCAGCGCAGTATTTTACAGAAAACTTGGGCAATGATGTCACCCTGGAAATGGTCGCTATTCCAGCAGGACAATTCAAGATGGGTTCACCCGATGGACAAGGAAATGATAACGAACGTCCCCAACATCTAGTGACCGTTCCTGCCTTCTTTATGGGCAAATATCCCATCACTCAGGCCCAGTGGAAAGCAGTGGCCTCCCTGCCGAAAATTGAATGTGACCTTGACTTAAATCCTTCTAAGTTCTCTGGCAATAATCGCCCCGTTGAACCAGTCTCTTGGTACGCTGCAGTGGAATTCTGTATGCGACTCTCGAAAGCGACGGGACGAGACTATCGCCTCCCCTCGGAAGCGCAGTGGGAATATGCCTGTCGTGCAGGAACCACCACTCCCTTCTATTTCGGGGAAACCATCACCCCCGATTTAGCCAACTACGACGGCAATTCTATTTATGCTCAGGGACCCAAAGGTGTTTATCGTCAAGAAACCACCCCTGTTGGTAAATTTCCCCCCAACGCTTTTGGACTGTACGATATGCACGGCAATGTCTGGGAATGGTGCGCCGATACCTGGCACGATAACTATAAGGATGCGCCGAGGGATGGCAGTGTCTGGATAAAAAATGGTGATGATAATCGTTCTCCATTGCGGGGCGGTTCTTGGTTAAACAACCCGAATTCCTGCGGTTCCGCTTACCGCGTCAACTACGATTGGCACTTCCTCTTCAACAACGGTTTTCGGGTGGTGTGCAGTGCTGGGAGGACTTTGTAGCAGAAAAGAATTTAAGAGCATGGTGTCAACAGACTTGCAAAAATTAGGTGGGCATTGCCCACCCTAATCTTAGGATGGCGGTTTGTAGGTAGAAGCAACAGATAATTCTTTTAATTGCTTCGCTGCCACTGCCGAAGGTGCAGAAGTGAGTAAACAACTAGCTTGCTGGGTTTTCGGGAAAGCAATCACATCGCGAATCGATTCTTCTCCTGCTAACAACATCACCAAGCGATCTAAACCGTAGGCGATGCCACCGTGGGGAGGGGTTCCGTATTCAAAAGCTTCTAACAAAAAGCCGAATTTATTATAGGCTTCCTCTGGGGATAGACCGATGGTAGCGAAGACTTTTTCCTGTACTTCCCGTTGATAGATCCGCAAACTGCCGCCACCGATTTCAATACCATTAAAAATCATATCGTAGGCTAGGGCGCGAGCCTGGGCTAGATCCTCTAAATCTTCGGGATTAGGGGCAGTAAAGGGGTGATGCAATGCTTCTAGGCGTTTTTCCTCGGCGTTGTATTCAAACATCGGGAAATCCGTCACCCAGAGGAGGTTGATTTTCTCGGGATCAATTAATCCCAATTGTTCCCCTAAAACTAAGCGTAGGCGGGATAGGGATTTATTGACTGTATCGGTATCTCCTGCCCCAAATAACAGCAGATGCCCCGGTTTTGCGCCAGTCTTCTCGATTAAAGCCTGTTTTTGTGCCTCTGTCAGGTTATCTTTAATCGCACCGATGGTATCAAAATCGTAGTCCTCGCGCACGCGGATGTAGGCGATTCCCTTCGCCCCCGCATCGGTGGCTTCTTTGAATAAATCCCCACCCGGTTTGATTCTGACGTTAGAAATCGCCTCGTTACCGTTGGGAATCGGTAAAACTTTCACCGTCCCACCACTAGCGATCGCACCTGAAAACACCTTAAATCCCGAATCGGCAAAAATCTCCGCCACATTGACCAATTCCAAGCCAAAACGGGTATCAGGGCGATCGACCCCATAGCGATCCATAGCCTCAGCATAGGTTAAACGGGGCAGGGGCAGGCTTATATCGATATTTTTGACTTTTTTGAAGATATGAGCGATTAAAGCCTCATTCAGGGCTAAAATCTCAGGTAAAGAGAGAAAACTCATCTCCATATCCAACTGAGTAAATTCCGGTTGACGATCAGCGCGCAGATCTTCATCGCGGAAACAGCGGGCGATTTGATAGTAGCGATCCATTCCCGACACCATTAATAATTGCTTAAATAGTTGCGGTGATTGGGGTAAAGCGTACCATTGGCCAGGGTTGACACGGGAAGGAACCAGATAATCCCGCGCCCCTTCGGGAGTCGATCGAGTTAAAATTGGTGTTTCCACTTCGATAAAATGCTGTTCATCTTCGAGAAAACGGCGCATTTCTTTGACAACTTGGTGACGTAGTTGTAAATTCTGACTCATACGCTCCCGGCGTAGGTCTAGATAACGGTATCGCAAGCGCACATCTTCCCGGACCGATTCACTTTCGGAACTGGAGACGACAAAAGGCAATTGTTTAGTAACCCCGTTGAGAATCTCGATGCTAGTGGCGTAAATTTCGATTTCTCCGGTGGCAATGCGCGGGTTAAGGGATTCGGGGGGCCGTTGACTGACTGTTCCCGTCACCTTGATAACATACTCGTTTCTGACGGTTTCAGCGATGGGGTAGGAAGCGGGAGTTCGTTGGGGATCACTGACGATCTGGACAATACCACTGCGATCCCGTAGATCAATAAAAATAACGCCACCGTGATCGCGACGACGATCGACCCAACCGAAGAGGGTGACACTTTTTTCAATTTCGATCGCGCTAAGGTCGCCACAGTAGTGAGTTCGCATAGTCTAACTAGAGAATTACTTATATTACGAATGTAGTATAGAAAGGATGTGGCCAGAAAAAAATCAGACGGCCTTGTTCATTATGCCGGTATTTTGTCGCTCTTGTCCCCTTGTTTAGGGTATTTTTATGGTCTCTTAGTCCTCAGCTATCGGCTTTTCGCAGATGGGCTATAATCAACAAGGCTCCTCTAGCAGTTACCAATTTTGAACGATTAAAAACATGAATTGCTTAGAAAAAAAAATGGTGCAACTGTTAAGAGAACTCAGGGAAGATCACCATGTTTTAGGGGTAAAAGCGGAATTCGAGACGGAAGGAACCCGATTGACGGAAGCGATGCGGTTGAAAGAAATTAGTCTGAAAGCGGGGGTAGATTTTAATCTGAAAATCGCCGGTTGCGAAGCGATCAGAGATATCTTTGATGGGGTTAATTTAGGAGTCGATCGCTTGATTGCTCCCATGGTAGAAACAGCCTATGCTTTACAAAAATATCTGCGGGCAGCTAGGAGGGTTTTAGCTGATCAAGGGGTGGAAGATGTGGAGCTATTAGTTAATATCGAAACGATTACTGCCTGTGAGAATTTTCAGGAAATGTTGGCGATTCCAGAGATAAAATCTCTCCATGGTATCGTCATCGGACGGATGGATTTAGCCTGTTCTTTGGGATTAACCCGTCAGGATGTGAATAGCGAGCAAGTTTTGGCTCTGGCTTTACCTTTG
>NZ_JASJFF010000692.1:0-3505 GCF_030065435.1 Microcystis sp. M53603_WE2 | reverse complement strand
CCGCTTCGCGAGCCTCTTCGGAGGTAAATTCGTGGGCTGTACCTTTTTGATGAGCAGCTTTACCACCTTTACTAGCGATTTCCCGTTGTTTAGCTTGATCCATAGAGGCAAAACCGCGTTTACTCTTACCTGTCATAATATACCTCCTGTGTGAATGCTGATTTTAAACGTTCTTAAAGATTTATGCGAGATTTTTAAAAGATCAAAATCATGGTCTTGTCGGTGGGCAAAACATTGAGATTGCCCCGCTTTCCTCCTCTAAGAACTATGGATTCCTACCTAGTATCATAACTCATTAGCTTGACTTCTAGGCAACTAATTACAGCGATAAAAGAGCGTATTTTATGTTAAAAAATATTAAGCGAATCGAGCATTTATCAGTCTAAAGATATAGAAGTTATCTTAATGGTGAGGTACAAAGTTTGCCTTTGCAGGAGTCGGTCTTCAGTTATCAGTTATCAGTTATCAGTTATCAGTTATCAGTTATCAGCTTTTTTCTCCCTGCTCCCTTCTCCCCACTTCCCCACTTCCCCACTTCCCACTGAAAAGGCTGCCATGCACTCTTAATTGGATGTGCGGGCAGCCTAAAGCCTAGTTTTTGGGGATTTAATCGGGAAAAATCAGGGTAAGAGTTGGGTTTTTTCGATCAACCATTTATCTCCTTGCCGTACCAAATCATAGCGCAGGTTCAAGGACTCATTATAGGAACGATTGACAATTTCCTTGCCATTATCGAAATACATGGCCTTTTCGTTGACTGTCGCTTCCACCGTGGCTAAATTAGGATTTTTCGCATTATTAGTGACCGATCGCACATCCACTTGATGATCGTAGCGCCAATAGTTATTTCCCTGTAAAGCCGCCGCCCGTTTTTGCCAAATTTCCAAAGCTGAACCCGTTAAAACCTCTTTCAATTGCTCTTTTTGGTGTTCACTGCCAAAAGCAGCCGATTTTGCTGCTAACCAAGCTTGAATCGTCTCCTTGGCCGTTTCCTTATCTAAGGGATTCCCTTCCATAACCTCCGCGTTAGCCGAAGGAATTTCTAGTATGGGAGTATTTAAAGAAATCGGTAACTGTTCCCCTTGCAAGGCTGCCAAAGGAGATTGACTATCGACAATTGCCTTTACCCCCAGGGACAAAACTGCGAGCGTTCCCACTAATCCTACCCCCAATATTGCCACTCGATCGAGTCGTAGTTTTCTGCGGGCCGGTCGTCTCCGTTTCGGTGGGACTAGGGCAGTTTTTACCGTTTCTGGGGCTGCCGGCCCGGAGTTACCCGCTGCTGGGGTACGCGAGCGACGGGGACGACGACGGAGGGGATTAAGTGCCGGTTGACGATAGGCTGCTGTCACCACCACACTGCCCTGAGTATAGGGGGTGAAAGTTTCCTCCTGAGCAGTGGCTCTCAGGGCAGGTACAGCAGAGCTTGTCCGCTCACCGTTAGCTCTAGCTAAAGACGGTTTTTGGGGACGAGAGTGGGAAGAATAAGCAGATTCCCTCATCGGTGTCGCTCCTGGCACTGGGTTTAAATGGGTGGGGGGGGTGTGGGTTTTGAGAACAGTTACTTCCGATTCTAAAGGTTCGCCAACCTTTTCTTGAACCGACACGGGAACTTTTTCGTCAGGAAAACCTGACAATTCTTCTAAATAATTTTGTACCTCTTCCTCGGCAAAATACTCTTTTAGTGAGGCTTTCCGCTCAACCAAATCACTAAAATGGCAGAAAACTTCTGTTTGTAACCAACGCTCACCGTAACGACATAACCCAGGTAAGAGATCGGGAGATTGCCCGGATTGTTCCTTAATATAATTTAATATTTCTTGCTCTTGACTTTTTTCTAAAATTGTGATTGCTTGTTCGGTTTGACCGAGCAGTAGGGCGCAGATCGATCGCTCGAGGGAGACATCCTGATGTTTTTGTAATTGCTGCAAGCGAGCGCTGGCCGCAACGATAGCGGCGGGTTGTTTTTGGGCGAAACCGCGGGCAATCAAGGCATAAACCAACAGATAATTACCCACCGACGAGGGGCGTTGTGCCTCTTTTGCCCAGATTTTTTCCTGTTCGGCCTGAGTTAAATAAACCCGTAACTGTTGAATAAAGCGTAAAAAATTATCCACCCCCAACCCAGAGCGATCGTCGCCCTGGCCATCGATGCCGCCGCGAGCTTCTAACATCTCTTCCAAGAGATTCAAGCCGCGCTGACGGGCAAGACTAGGTTTTTTTTCCTGGGATAACAATTCCAGAATCCGGTAGGGACGCAGGCGATCGCAATCATGGCGAATCTCGCTGGCCACTTGCGGGAACATTTCTTCTTGTTCCAACCAAGTCAGGGCTTTGGCCGCGGTGCTGGCCGCCTGTTCATAATTTTTATCCTGCCAATATTCCCGACTTAATTCCCCGTAGGCCAAAGCCAAGGTTAAGATCATGTCTGGGCGAGTAGTTGGCTCTAAATCTAGATAAGTTTCGGCCAAACGAATCACTAACTCGTATTCTCCCAACTCTTGCAGGATGAGCAAAGCTCCCACCAGATCGGCGGGGGCAATGGTAATCTGGGGAGTGGGATATTCTGGAGAAGCGGCGGCTACCTCCCCACCCTGAGAATCTAGGTTTTCGGCACTGCTTTCTGGGTTGAGAAGCAGGGGATTGGGGTCAAAAAATTGAGCATCATAATCACGACGGCGATCCGCAGCACTTAACACTTGGTAAGCTTCATCTAACAAGTGCTGACGGGCAATGATCGCTGTTTGACTGTATTCTTGACGTGGCAATTGCCGTCCCCGGTCGGCGTGGGCCAAATCAATCTGCTCGGCACTCACCTGAAAGGGGATTCCCAATATCCTGTAGTAGTCGAGAGGAATTCGCACGGTTAGCTGTACCTCAACTCTGGAGAGTCCTTAGTAATCTACTCCCGTTAAAGCGTCAGCTTAACGGGAGCTTTCTGTAACCCTAAACTTATCGGGCAAGCCAATAAATTCGGCTCTCTGGGCTGGATTACACTCAGCCCCAAAAGTCTAATCATCTTGCTACCGTTCGCGTCTGCGTCACCAATCCAACCACAAGTCTTATTGCTACACTTAAACGATTTTCCGCTTCTAATTCCGATATGTAGGCAACAATGACAGGTTTGAGAGGTATATCGTGGATTAACCGCGATAACCTCAACTCCTTCTTTAATGCCTTTGTATTCGAGAAATTGTCGAAGTTGATAGAAAGCCCAAGAGTTAGACCGTCTTCTCTCGGTCTTATTTCGTGGTTGTTGGTTGGTTCTCTCTCGAATACCGGTTAGGTCTTCAATAGCGATAATCGAGTTAGTTAATTTTGCCTCGGCAACGATAGCTTTACTGATTACTTGACACTCTCCGCCCTAAAAGTGCGGAGATTCTTGGGCTGAATCTTGCCGCTACTAGCAAAGCTAATTTTGGTCTTACAGTTTCATGTCTAGTCCGACTACACCTACAAGGTAAGCACTCTTAAAGACTACTCCCCAAGCGTAAATTTCTGTGTG
>NZ_JASJFF010000240.1:0-6463 GCF_030065435.1 Microcystis sp. M53603_WE2 | reverse complement strand
GGGTTAGCTCCCCATTTACCGGAAGTTTTACCCGAAGCCTTAGAAGTTGCCAGAGGGATTGGGAATGAAAACTCCCGTGCTTGGGCATTGACCTGGTTAGCTCCCCATTTACCGGAAAGTTTGTTACCCGAAGCCTTAGAAATTGCCAGAGGGATTGGGGATGAATACTCCCGTGCAGAGGCATTGACCAGGTTAGCTCCCCATTTACCGGAAGTTTTACCCGAAGCCTTAGAAGTTGCCAGAGGGATTGGGAATGAATGCTACCGTGCAAACTTATTAAAAGCATTAACCGCCACCTTAACCCCTGCTAATGTTGACTTATCTTTCTGGGAAAATGCCCTTCATGCTTTGGGAACTCTCACTCGTCCTCATTTCCTCGAAACTGTTCCTAACTTAGCGCCTTTAATCCTTCATTTTGGGGGGGAGGTCGCCTTAAGAGAAGTGTATCAAGGGATTAGGGAGGTGAGTCGCTGGTGGAAGGATTGCCCTGTCAATAATTGCTATAATAGCTAAAATGGTCATAATGGCTAGTTTCTAGAAGAATTATTTATGAAAACATTAGGAGCCTCAGAAGCAAAAAATCGCTTTGGCGAACTGTTAGACTTGGCTCGAAGAGAACCAGTACAGATAGCCAAAAAGGGACGTAATGTTGCAGTCGTGCTGTCAATCGAGGAATTTGAGAGATTTTCCGAGTTAGAAAATCAACTTTTGGCTTTACAGGCAGAAAAAGCTCATCAAGAAGGTTTTATCGGAACAACAGAAAGTGAGGCTTTACTGTCAGAAATTTTAAATGCTTAAGATTAACCTATCTCGACAGGCAACTAAACGCTTAAAAAAACTGCCAGATAAACACGCCAAACAAGTAGCCACAAAAATAACCGAACTGAGAACAAATCCCTATCCCCAAGATTCTCTAAAGTTAAAAGGATACTCTTATCATAGAGCCGATATTGGTGAATATCGAATCGTTTATCGTGTTGAGGAGCAAACACTAGAAATCTTGCTGATTGACAAACGAAACGATGATGAAATTTATAAACAACTAAAGAGAACAATATAGAGAATCTTAATTATCAACCATCAATTAATTAGCGATATTATTCCTGCTAAAATCAAGAAAAACAAATTATCTTTAAACACTCATGAACATTAACGTAACATTTCCCGAAGAACTTCTCATTGCCGCCAGAGAAGAAAAAGAAACATTCTCTCGTAAAGTTATCATTTATACATTAGGGCATCTTTATCAAGAAGGAAAAATTTCAGCAGGAATCGGCGCACAAGTATTAGGCTGCGATAAATATACATTTTATACACTTCTCTCTGAGTATGGTTTTTCCATTATTGATTACACAGCAGAAGAATGGGAATCAGAAATACAAACCAGCCGTAAATTAGCCAAAAAAATCAAAGAGAATGAAGATAATTGTTAATTCTACACCGATCATCGCCTTATCTTTGATTAATCAATTAGATCTTCTTAATCAGCTATTTAATGAAGTGATTATTCCTTGGGCAGTTTATCAAGAAATTGTCATCGCTGGAGATAATAAACCGGGGGCAAAAGAACTCAAAAATGCCAATTGGATTCAAGTTCAAGAAGTTGCATCATCATCTCCTCTTGAACCGCTATTACTAGGATTAGATCGAGGAGAATTAGAAGTTATTCTCTTGGCAATTTCAATCAAACCAGACTGGGTAATTATAGATGAGAAATTAGCAAGAAGAGTTGCCAAAGCTATGGAATTACCCGTCAAAGGAACATTAGGAATTCTCTTGGTTGGTTTTTATGCAGGTTATCTATCTAAACAAGAAATTTTAGATTTATCACAACAGTTAGTTGATTATGGAATTCGTATTAGTTCTCCGATTCTTAATTGGCTAAAAACAGAATTAGACAATGATCATTAATATCAAATCAATGCAAAATAAACTACCATGAAACAACTAATCGTACACATTCGTGACCAAGAAAAAGCAGAAACACTCTCTAAAATTTTAACTGCTTTAGATTTTGTTGACTCTGTAGAAATCATCGAAGATCAAACAACATTATCTGATAACGAGCAAGACTTCTTTGCCCTAGCAGGACTGTGGGAAAACAGAAATATCACGCCTGAATCTATCCGTCAAGCAGCATGGCGAGAAGAAAACCGATGATTTTATGTGACACCAATATCCTCATTGAATTCTATAAAAACAACCATAGAATTATCGAAGAGCTTCGCCATATTGGACTAAATCAACTAGCCATTAGTTCCATTAATCAAGCCGAATTATATTATGGAGCAATCAATAAAAATGAACTCAACAAAATCAAAAGACATCCCGGATTGCTACATACCTTTCCTGTAGATGTCGCAATATCCAATCAATTTATTAACTTAATGGAAACCTACTCCCTCAGTCACAAACTCAACATCCCTGACTCTATCATTGCCTCAACAGCATTAGTGCAGAATATTAAGCTATATACATTGAATTTGAGAGATTTTTGTTTTATTCAAGGCTTAGAACTCTATGATCTGTCAAATGAATAACCCATCAACGTTAGCATTTTCCAGCGTTCAGCGAACCAGTCATGAATTAGTCAAAAAATCAAAGAGAATGAAGATAATTGTTAATTCTATTCCCAATTTAGTCCCTTTAATCCTTCATTTTGGGGGGGAGGTTGCCTGAAGAGAAGTGTATCAAGGGATTAGGGAGGTGAGTCGGTTGTGGTGGTGATTCTTGTTCTATGAATTAGCCTCCACCTTACCCAATTGAATCAGCAGTCTGCTCCCCAGTGCCTTCGGCAAGCGCGGCAATCCGATAAAATAGTGAATAGGTGACATCGGGAAAAAATCATCTATGGCAACTACATCAGAAGACGTATGGCGAATCTTAGCCGAATTAGCGACTGCTCAAGCCGAATTGACTGCTGCTCAAAAAGAAACTGACAAACAACTCAAGGAAACTGACCTACTATTGAAGGAAGTCAGTCAACAACAGAAGGAAAACGCCCAACAAATCAAGGAAACTGACCGACAACAGCAGAAAACTGACAAACAACTCAAAGAACTGGGCAAACAAATTGGGGGACTCGGGGCAAAATTCGGCAGCTTTACCGAAGGACTTGCCCTTCCCTCAATGGAAACGATTCTCAGACAACGGTTCGGTATGAAAGTTGTTAGTCCCAGTGTCCGAGCCAGCGAAGATGGACAACACCTAGAAATTGATGTCCTTGCCTATACCAATGGTGAGCTAAATATCGCCTATATCGTCGAGGTTAAAAGTCATGCCAGAGAGGAGTCTATTACACAATTAAAAAGTATTTTACAACGGTTTCGCCGCTTTTTTCCTGAACACAAAGATAAAAAACTCTATGGCATACTAGCATCGGTTGACTTATCCCCAGAATTACGGGAAAAAATTCTGCAAGAAGGGTTTTATGTGGCTCGGATTCATGACCAAGTATTTGAACTCGATATTCCTGATAATTTTCAACCTCGACCTTATTAAAAATTTAGATGCGATTGCCCTCTTCCCCA
The DNA here is from genome assembly GCF_030065435.1 of Microcystis sp. M53603_WE2. Taxonomy (NCBI): domain Bacteria; kingdom Bacillati; phylum Cyanobacteriota; class Cyanophyceae; order Chroococcales; family Microcystaceae; genus Microcystis; species Microcystis sp. M53603_WE2. The sequence goes on along the minus strand of NZ_JASJFF010000240.1, from coordinate 2,933 downwards.
AAGGAAAAACAACTCTCTTATTCATGAATCGGCCAAATTCAGTAAAATAGTAATAGACCAAATCAGAGGGAAAAATTTATCTATGGCAACTACATCAGAAGACGTATGGAGACTCTTAGCCGAATTAGCGACGGCTCAGGCCGAATTAACTGCTGCTCAAAAAGAAACTGACCTACTATTGAAGGAAGTCAGTCAACAACAGAAGGAAAACGCCCAACAACAGAAGGAAACTGACCGACAACTCAAGGAAACTGACCGACAACAGAAGGAAACCGAGCGACGACAACAGGAAACCGACCGACAACTCAAAGAATTAGGACGGCAAATTGGGGGACTTGGTGCAAAATTCGGCAGTTTTACCGAAGGACTTGCCCTTCCCTCAATGGAAACGATTCTCAGACAACGGTTTGGTATGGAAGTTATCAGTCCCAGTGTGCGAGTCAGTAAAGATGGACAACACCTAGAAATTGATGTCCTTGCCTATACCAATGGTGAGCTAAATACTGCCTATATCGTCGAGGTTAAAAGTCATGCTAGAGAAGAATCCATTACACAATTAAAAAGTATTTTACAACGGTTTCGCCGCTTTTTCCCCGAACACAAAGATAAAAAACTCTATGGCATACTAGCATCGGTTGACTTATCCCCAGAATTACGGGAAAAAATTCTGCAAGAAGGGTTTTATGTGGCTCGGATTCACGACCAAGTATTTGAATTAGATATTCCTGATAATTTTCAACCTCGACCTTATTAAAAATTTAAATGTAATCGCTCTATCTTGCCCAAAGGCAGCAACACTTTTTTCTTCATGAATCGGCAAAATTAAGTAAAATAGTAATAGACCAAATCAGAGGAAAAAATTTATCTATGGCAACTACATCAGAAGACGTATGGCGAATCTTAGCCGAATTAGCCACTGCTCAAAAAGAAACTGACAAACAACTGAAGGAGACTGACCTACTATTGAAGGAAGTTAGTCAACAACAGAAGGAAAACGCCCAACAACTCAAGGAAACTGACAAACAACTCAAGGAAACTGACCTACTATTGAAGGAAGTTAGTCAACAACAGAAGGAAAACGCCCAACAACAGAAGAAAACTGACAAACAACTCAAAGAATTAGGTCAGCAAATTGGCGGACTCGGTGCCAAATTCGGCAGCTTTACCGAAGGACTTGCCCTTCCCTCAATGGAAACGATTCTCAGACAACGGTTTGGTATGGAAGTTATCAGTCCCAGTGTGCGAGTCAGTAAAGATGGAAAACACCTAGAAATTGATGTTCTTGCCTATACCAATGGTGAGCTAAATACTGCCTATATCGTTGAGGTTAAAAGTCATGCTAGAGAGGAATACATTACACAATTAAAAAGTATTTTGCAACGGTTTCGCAGCTTTTTCCCTGAACACAAAGAAAAAAAACTCTATGGCATACTAGCATCGGTTGACTTATCCAACGAATTACGGGAAAAAATTCTGCAAGAAGGGTTTTATGTGGCTCGGATTCATGACCAAGTATTTGAATTAGATATTCCCGATAATTTTCAACCTCAAACCTATTAAAACCTCAAAGGCGATGAGAGCATCCCATTTTCGCCAATCGCCTTCTACAGATGGGAAGTTTTCTCCTGAAACTGGTTCACACAGACAATCCCCCAATCCAAAATCCAAAATGAGATGTTCCCAACCCTTCAGGCTTTGGGGAGTCTCACTCGTTCTAATGTCCTTGAAACTATTTCCAACTTAGCGCCTTTAATCCTTCATTTGGGGGGGGAGGTTGCCTTAAGAGAAGTGTATCAAAGTATTAGGGATGTTAGTCGCTGGTGGCGGTGATGCTCATAAATCAATTAGAAGTGCTACGATCAGCACAGGCCACCATAATACATTTTTTTGCCAAATACAATAATTTCTAGGTAATAAAACAATGGCTCAATTACAAACCCTAATGCCTATACTACAAGAATTTCGCCAAGAATTAGCAAAGTTTTATGGAAACCGGTTAGTAAAACTCATCCTTTTTGGTTCACAAGCGAGGGGTAACGCCAATGAGGACTCAGATATTGATATTATGGTCGTATTAAAAGGCCCCATTTCCCCTGGAGATGAAGTGATTCGGATGGCAGACATCGCTACTCAACTAGACCTTAAATATAATACCTTCATTTCTTTGATTCCCATCGCCGATGAAGACTTTGTACATCGACAAACCCCATTAATGGACAATATTCGCCGAGAAGGGATTGTCCTGTGAACCAAAACCAAATTTCGTCCTATATCAATCAAGCTAATGAAGAATTAGAAGCGGCCACCCTATTACTTGAAAAAAATTATTATCGTGCTTGTATTTCTCGTTGCTATTATGCCATTTATTGTACAGTCCAAGCTCTGTTAATAGTTAAAAATATCAATACTCGTAGTCATCGAGGGGTACGACAGCAATTTTCTCAACATTTTATTCAAACAGGGGAATTACCATTAGAACTATCAAAAGCGTTAAGAATTACCTATGATTTACGACAATTAGGAGATTATGATCAAGTTATTGAAATAACTAGGGAACAAACACAAATTGCCTGAGAATACGCCACAGTATTTGTAGAACAAGCAAGCCACTGGCTTAATACACATTAGTTTAGTATAAAGAGATAGATAAATTATCAGGGTAAGCTCATCTAATTTGGTATAAATTGTACTTGACAAAGATTTCTGAATAGGGTAGTAAAATCGCCATAGCACCGTCCCGCACCGCCAGTACCCAGACTTAGCCGCTGCTACCTCTGTATAATTTATAATTAGGGTCTGCTGAAAAAGTTTTTCCTGGGGGTAGGAGTCAGTAGCCGGTCGTCAGGAGTCGGTCGTTTTAGGCTTTGTTGCCCTTGTTTTTTGTACCAAGAGATGTACTACAAGAAGGATAATGCAAGGTTTTTGAACGTCCC
>NZ_JASJFF010001322.1:0-2944 GCF_030065435.1 Microcystis sp. M53603_WE2 | reverse complement strand
GGCAGTGATTAACACTGTTCCCCCCAATTTATTGATGCTACTTAACAACTTAGCCAAGCATAGATCCACCGTTTCCACTGCTTTCATGGCCGCGTCTAAAATGCCCGTATGACCCACCATATCGGGGTTAGCGTAATTGACTACCACCAGACTATAGAGCCCCTGTTCGATCGCCGCAGAGACCGCTGCTGTCACCGCGGCTGCCGACATAGCCGGAGCTTGGTCATAGGTGGCGACTTTTGGACTAGGAATTAATTCGCGTACTTCTCCCTCAAAGGGTTTTTCTAACCCCCCATTAAAAAAGTAGGTGACGTGGGGATATTTTTCGGTTTCCGCACAACGAAACTGTTTTAATCCCTGTTGAGCGATCACCTGTCCTAAAATATTATTTAAATTCTGGGGAGCAAAAGCCACATCTACCGGTAATTTCGGATCGTATTGGGTGAAAGTGACAAAACTGAGGGGAGAAATTAAATCTCGATCGAAATCTTCAAAATCGGGCATAGTCAGGGCATGACATAACTGTCTAGCTCGATCGGGACGGAAATTATAGAATATCACCCCATCGCCAGCTTCGATCGCCCCCGGTGCAATTCTGGTGGGGGGAATAAATTCATCGGTAATATTTTGATCATAAAATGCCTGTAATACTTCAGTAATCGATCGCCCGTCGATACCTTGATCACTGGTCATCACGTTATAGGCTTTTTCCACCCGATCCCAACGGCGATCCCGATCCATGGCATAATAACGGCCACTGAGAGTCACCAGGCGACCGAGTTTAATTTTATTAATATGTTCTTGAATCCGTTTAATGGCCAGCATTCCGTCGGTAACGTTGGTATCGCGACCATCGGTGATGACATGAATGCAGACATCGCTAATCCCTTGCACTTTCGCTAAGTCTAATAATCCCAGTAAGTGATCGAGATGGGAATGGACTCCTCCCTCGGAACATAAACCAATCAGGTGTAATTTGCTTTTTTTAGGGCGAATCTCGGCGCAGAGTTTTAATAAAGCCTGATTTTGTTGAATCGAACCATCTTCGATCGCATCGGAAATTCGTACTAACTCCTGTGGTACAACTCGCCCCGCTCCGATATTCAGGTGGCCAACTTCCGAGTTGCCCATCTGTCCTTCTGGTAGTCCCACATCCTTAGCGGAGGTGCGGATTAAGGTGTGGGGATAAACTTCCCAGAGACTATCCATAATCGGGGTTTTCGCCATTGCGATCGCATTATCCGACCTTTGCGGGCGATAACCCCAACCATCAAGGATAACCAGTACGACTGGGGATATAGGTGCGTGGGTCATGATATACAGTCCTAAATCAAGAGTGGATTTCCATGCACTAAGATAATATCATCGAAACTTCCATTGATCACCGGTGTCGGGGCGATCGACCCCCTAATGTCAGCAAATGATGGGTATGTCTCAAAAAAACGAAACAACTGCTTTAATAATCGCTCTTTTAGCCACTGCGGGCATTTTAGGTGGGGGTTACTTGTGGCTACAAAGTCAATGTGCTGCAGGTAAAGAATTTTTTCTCTGTGGCAGCAGTAAAAGTCCGCAAAAATCCCCAACATCGGAAAGTGCCTCCTCTCCCCTACCCCCTCCCCCTTCCCCCCAGGGAGTGGTTAGTTTTGTCCCACCGACTTCTATCCCCAGTGGCACGACAATTCGCATTAACGGCTCCACCAGTATGGTACAGATTAATCAAGCCTTAAAAGCCGCTTTAACGGCCAAATTTCAGGGGGTAGAGGTCTTGACAAATGCTCAAGGATCTGATAGGGGATTAGAGGAAGTGGCCCGGGGGGCGATCGATATTGCGGCGGTGTCACGACCTTTAACCGAGTCAGAACGCTCTCAGGGATTGGCTTCTAGTCCGATCGTCCGAGATGCGATCGCTATTGTGGTGGGAGTAAAAAACCCCTTTGCGGGGGGGTTAACCACTGCCCAAGTTAAAGATATTTTTACCGGAAAAATCACCTCTTGGTCGGAGGTGGGCGGTTCTGCTGCTACTATTCAAGTGATTAATCGTCCTCCTATTAGTGGCACTTATCAAAGTTTTCGTCAGGAAGTGCTGCAAGGGGGAGAATTTGGTAGGGGAACTAATTTTAAAATGATGGAGAGGGATGCCACCACCCCAATCTTGCGAGTTTTGGGACTGAATGGCATTAGTTACGCAACCTATGGCCAAATCGCCAACCAAAAAACCGTAAGAGCGCTCGCTGTGGACGGAATTTCAGCCAGTGAACCTAATTATCCCTGGCAGCGTACCCTTTACTACGTTTACAAAGAACCTGCTAGTGAAGCGGTCAAAGCTTTTATGGGTTTTGTGGCCTCTAGTGATGGTCAAGAAGCGATTTTTCGGGCCAATGAAGACCTACAAAAGTAGTCAGCGAGAATATCCGAAAATCTGGGAAATTTTACGCCTTGCATCACTAGGGTGAGCATTGCCTATTTTACTGTGGAGACGGGGAAGCATTGGGGCTTTGCAAGCTTTGGGACTGAATGGCATTAGTTACCCTACCTATAGCCAAATTGCCAATCAAAAAACCTGGGATTTAATGCTGGCAGCGGCGAAACGAGAAAAAGTTTGAGCAACTTTGTTAACTGCTGAGAAAACTTGGCTTTGATGAAAGAATACGAGGAAGTCATCATATTTTCATTCAAGAAGGAATTGAAGAAATTTTAAATCTACAACCCAAACAAGGAAAAGTAAAGACTTATCAAGTCAAACAAATTCGTAATCTAATTTTAAAATAGACCTCTTGCATAATTAATTTTTCAGGGTTCAAAAACGGCAAAAATAAGGATTAAATGGCATAAAGTCTGTAAATAGACCATTTAACTGATTATTATTCATTCGGCTCTTCGGTTTGTGTTATGCAATGGACGGGGATTATAAGGGATGGAACCCTTATATAGAAAGGCATTTAGC
>NZ_JASJFF010001109.1:0-4796 GCF_030065435.1 Microcystis sp. M53603_WE2 | reverse complement strand
ATAACATATAATTAATTTGCAAGAGTTCTAAACTACTATAGCGGTTCTCACACCTGTGTGGCACACTTAAACCTTTGCTAATCAAGCTTTTCAACATCGATAATGTACCTAGTGCGAACAGGAAACGCTATAACTACTTCATTTAACTTTACTAGGGGAGGGGCAAATGCCGTCAGGGACAGAATACGCAAAACTCTATAGAAAGGCTAACACCGCCTATTGCCAGGGCAACCTTGAGGATGCCGCCGTCATTGTCAAAGAGATGATCAGCAAGTATCCCGAGGATGCCAATGTCATGCTTTTACAGGGTCACATTCATCTAGGACTACAACAATACAGATTGGCGGAGGAGCGTTACGAAAAAGTGCTGCAATTGGCTAAAAATTCTCCCAATAGTTCCGATCTAGCCGATTATGCCCAGCGTGGTCTCGATCAGATTCGGCAATTGCGTTTTGAAGCCGAGGAGGGAGATTTTACGATCGCTGCTACGGAAAGCATTGCCTACAGCGAGGCAGCTTTCGATCCAAGTCAAAGTTTTAACCGTTCTCGCTCCTGGAAGTCGCAAGGGGCTGCCCCCGATGGACAAAAAAAAGGGCTGGATTGGAATAGTAGTCTTTTCAATGAGGAGGATCCCAGCGAGCCTACGGTAAGTAAAGTCCATTCCTATGACGATGATTTTGAGGAATCGGAGGAAACCGCCTTTAGTTCCCTTACCCTGCCGGGCCCTGGCTCTCACGGTTCCCAGTGGTCTAGCGATTCGGCGGAGGGGGAAGCCCCTTTCCCCTTTTTAGAAGCGGCGGAGATTGACTCGCTGGAGGAAGGGTGGGACGGTGAGTTAGGGTCAACGGGAGAAGCCACTTTTATGGTTTCCTCTGATCTGGGGGGAAATCCCCTGACCGGTAGAGATCAGGAGTTATCCTATAGGGATACCCTAGAAGAAAGCACTTTTGCCATTGACCTGGAATCGACCCACCCACAAGGGGCAAAAACTGGCCTTAATCAGGGCAGAGTCACTCAAAAAAGATACGAGGAAGACGAAACCGGAGATTTTGGGGAACCAGAACTCAATGATGAGGATTTAGACGGTTTTTCCCCACTGGCTCTGACGGATACGGTTCAAGGACTGGGGGACTGGGAGCTATTTACCCCTTCGGGGGGGGAAGCTTTAAGTGGTGGTTTTCTCCCCGAACCCGGTGCGCGCCTTAATGCCAGTTCTGGTGTGGGAGAGCCTAGTTTTAATCCTTCTCGTCTAAAAACCCCCAATGACAAAAGAGATAGTCATCTTACCCATGCCTCCGATCTCTTGCTCAAGCCAGTGGTGGAAGTCAATCCGGGCAAATTAGGCTTTTTTGTCAACGCTTCTTTAGGCAAAAAACAACTAATCCTAGGGGCTTTAGCGGGTATTACCCCTGTGATCATAATTTTTGCCGTTAGTACCACCTCTTGGCTTTCTACGCTCTTGGCTGCCAAACCAGCCCCGAATAGCCAGGCAAAAACCGAAAATGTTGCCCCCAAACCGGCCCCGAAACCGCCAGCCTCAGCCAGTCTTTCCCCCTTCAGTCAACCGGTACTAACCATGATGTTATTAACCGGACTGGGAACCCTGGCCCTGACTTGGCTAGGTTTACAGTTGCTAATTAGTCAGATTAAGCGCAGTCTCAACGATCTGCAAAGCCAATTCGATCATCTCTCGGAAGGTAATTTTAACGCTAAAGCGACGATCTACTCGGAAGATGAATTCGGTCAACTGGCCAATCGTTTCAATCAGATGGCTCGGGTGGTGGTAACTACCACCACGGAAGCCCAACGCCGCGCCGCCGAAACGGAACGGGAACGGGAAGACCTACAACGGCAAGTGATTCGACTTCTCGATGATGTGGAAGGAGCGGCTCGGGGAGATCTGACCGTGGAAGCGGAGGTAAGCGCCGATGTTTTAGGGGCGGTGGCCGATGCTTTTAATTTGACTATCCAAAACCTGCGTGAAATTGTCCGACAGGTGAAAAAAGCGGCAAAACAGGTGAATCAAGGCAGTACCAATAGTGAATCTTTCGCCCGCAATCAGTCTAGCGATGCCCTGCGGATGGCGGAGGAATTGGCCGTCACCCTTAATTCGGTACAGATGATGACCGACTCAATTCAACGGGTGGCAGAAAACGCCAGGGAAGCCGAAGAAGTCGCCCGCACTTCCTCGATTACCGCCCTGAAGGGGGGTGATTCCGTGGAAAGAACCGTGGCGGGAATTCTACAAATCCGCGAGACCGTATCAGAAACGGCGCGAAAAGTCAAGCGTTTGGCGGAAGCTTCCCAGGAAATCTCGAAAATTGTCGCGGTAGTCTCTCAGATTGCCTCACGGACCAATTTATTGGCTCTTAATGCCTCGATTCAAGCGGCGCGAGCAGGAGAGGCGGGCCGCGGTTTTGCGGTTGTGGCCGATGAGGTGCGTCAGTTGGCCGATAGAGCTGCTAAATCGCTTAAGGAAATTGAACAGATCGTTTTACATATCCAATCGGAAACGGGTTCGGTAATGACGGCGATGGAGGAAGGGATTCAACAGGTTATCGATGTCACCGAGCGCTCGGAACAGGCGAAGAAGTCCCTAGAAGATATTATCCAAGTTTCTAATCGTATCGATACGCTGGTGCGATCGATTACCGCCGATACGGTCAAACAACGGGAAAATTCCCTCAATGTCGCCCAAGTTATGCAGTCGGTGGAGTTAACCGCTCAGGAAACTTCCCAAGAATCCCAACGGGTGGCGGGTTCTCTGCAAAAATTGGTGAGTATCTCCCGGGAGCTGCTTTCTTCGGTAGAACGGTTTAAGGTAGACTCAGAGGATGATCGATAATCGGTGAGCGCTAATCAGTGGGTTATTGATTAGCCGCTATCCCTCAAGATTGACCGCTAGAGTGAGTAAAGTTATGCCTAAACTTAGTCTCTGCATGATTGTCAAAAATGAAGCCGAAAATCTCCGGCGCTGTTTGGATAGCGTTAAAGGGGTGGTGGATGAGATGATCGTTATGGATACGGGTTCGACCGATGATACGATTGCTATTGCTCAAAGTTACGGTGCCATAGTTCCTAGCTACGATTGGCGGGGTAATTTTTCCGATGCCAGAAATGAGGCTTTAAAATATGTTACTGGCGATTGGATTTTAGTCCTTGATGCTGATGAGGAATTAAATGCCGCTATCGTACCGAAAATGCGTCGGGCAATGGAAAAAGAGGAAAATTTAGTGATTAATTTAATCCGCCATGAAATCGGAGCCGTACAATCACCTTATTCTCTAATTTCGCGGCTATTTCGCCGACATCCTCAGGTCACTTTTACCCGACCCTATCACTCAATTATTGATGATAATGTGGCTATTTTATTAAAAAAAGAACCTGGTTGGAAAATAGTTGAACTGCCAGAAATTGCTATCTTTCACTACGGTTACACCGTCGATAAAATAGCCAGCTTAGATAAGTTTGAACGGGCAAGAAAAGCGATGGAGGGTTTTTATCAGCAACATCCCCACGATCCCTATGTGTGTAGTAAATTGGGAGGGTTATATCTGAAGATTGGCAGGGATAAAGAGGGTTTTAAGCTGCTCAAACACGGTTTAAAATGCCATGGCTCTAATCCGCATATTTTATACGAGTTGTATTATCATCTCGCTAATTATTATTATTCAGTGGAGGAATTTAAGCAATCAGGCGATCATTTTGTTAAAGCGATTAAGCAGCCAATTTTAGATAAATTAAAACTGGGTGCTTATAATAATTTCGGTGGGTTATTATACGAAGCAGAAAAATACGAAACTGCCTTATCTGTCTTTGAGAAAACCGTAGAAATTGATCCTAGCTATGCCGATGGTTACTATAATTTAGGACTGGTTCTCAAACAACTGCATCGGCTACCAGAATCGATTAAAGCTTATAAAAAAGCTCTCAAGTTAAACCAGGATAATCCCACTATTTACCAAAATCTAGGGGTTGCTTATATAGTTTTCGGTAGTTATAATGAGGCGATCGAGATTTGGCAAAAAGGCCTACAATTATTGAAAGATCAGGGTAATGTCTCTCGCGCTGAAATGCTGCAAGAAACCCTAGAAGCTCTGGGAGCAAGTGTATTGAACTCTGAACAGTAACTGTTCACCGTTGTCGCGAAGATTGGGAGCCGCCACTGTACTAAAATTCTCAATAGGCAGTTGAAATGCAGTACATCTGATTGCTAAGTAGGGAGGCACAATTATTTGTAGGATGGGTTAGCGGTAGCGTAACCCATGCGTAGGTTGGGTTGAAGCATGAAACCCAACCTACGTTCATCTTATATTTAATTCCACCCACCTACTTAAAACCCTGTCTATTCAACTCCTGTGAGGATTTTTACGAATTAATTCTTAATAGGATTATCGAGGAGTTAGACGCTGAAGACTTAGGGGTTTTGATAGAAATGATCAAGAGATAATTGCTGCCGTGTAATTGACCTTGACAAGAAATGCTATAATTTCCTAGCAAGGGGGGAAACTAATCCCTCTCAGGGTTGCCATCGCACAATTTTGTCGGTTACTGGTTCTCGTCAGCTTGTTTGTCAAATATACCAATTCTATTTTGAATCGGTGCTGTTATGTCAAGATTCAATATTTCTGGCTGCAACGGAACTGGAAAATCAAATAATCTATTTCTTCAAATCTTCTTACCTTAGATAAAAATAATGAAATTCGAGGAAATCCAAGAGATTCTTAATGGGCAACTGCTCAAGCTTGAGAATCGTTGTCTCAATGAGACAGAAAAATTATTATTGCGAGGACTTT
>NZ_JASJFF010001297.1:0-7820 GCF_030065435.1 Microcystis sp. M53603_WE2 | reverse complement strand
TTTAGTTATGGGCATCGATCGAGTTTTAGATGCCAAAAACAGCGACGATGTATTTAAAGGTCGCAGCGATACCATGCTCCTAGTGCGCTTCGATCCTAGCGATAAAACCGTGAGAATGTTGTCTATCCCTCGCGATAGCCGCGTCAGAATCCCCGGCCATGGTTTTACTAAAATCAACGATGCTAACGTTCACGGTGGACCGACTCTAGCGGCAGAAGTGGTCACTAATACTTTAGGGGATGTCACCGTTGATCGCTATGTGCGGGTGACTACCGATGCCTTCAAGGAATTAGTCGATTTAGTCGGGGGTGTAGAAGTTTATGTACCCGAACGAATGTATCATAAAGATGTCACCCAAAAATTAGAAATTGATTTACAAGAGGGTTGGCAAAATCTCAACGGCGACCAAGCAGAACAATTTGCCCGTTTTCGTAACCCGCAATACGGCGATATTGGTCGCGTACAAAGACAACAAATTTTATTAAAAGCACTCCAACAAAAGATTTTTAGTCCGACAATTCTCCCCAGTCTCCCGAAAGCAGTACAGGTTTTACAACAATATATCGATACGAACTTAAGCGTCGAGGAAATGCTGGCTATCGCTAATTTTGGACGGGAAATTAAACAGGATGACTTAAGAATGATCCTACTCCCCGGCCGGTTTAACAACCTCGAGGAATACGATGGTCGCAGTTATTGGATTTTGAACCGTCGCGAAATTAGAACCATTGTGGCTAATAATTTTACCGATAACTATGGGGGGGGAGAAACCTCCGTTTATAGTCTGCGGATTGCCATTCAAAATGCCACCCATACCAAAGGTTTAGCCCGTCGTACTCGCAATTATCTGGCCAAACAGGGCTACACAAATGTTTATATTAGCGATGACTCCTCCCAAAAGCTAGAAACCACCGCAATTATTGCCCAAAAAGGTGATGTTCAGTCCGCTAACCTCTTGAAAAATCAATTGGGAATCGGTAAAGTAGAATCATCCTCCACTGGTGCTTTAGACTCAGACCTAACTATTCGGGTGGGTGATGATGTGTCCCAGTTTTTTGACGCTCAACAGTAACAATGTTGAAAAATTTTTTCAGTCTGGTTTTAATTATTTTGCTGGCGATTCTTTGGCTACTTTTCGCGGCCCGTCCGGTGGCTTTGGCCCAAGATAAAACGATTAACTATAGTTTTGCCCAGCTGCAAGATCGGGATTTTTCCCATCAGGATTTGCGCGGAGGAGTTTTCGCAGCTGCTGCGATGCGGGGAGTTAACCTAGAAGGTGCCGATTTATCCTATAGCATTCTCACCGAGGCTGTCCTCTTAAAAGCTAACTTAAAAGGGGCCGATTTAACCGCCTCTTTGGTAGATAGAGTTACCCTCGATTTTGCCGATTTAACTAATACTATTTTTACCGATGCGATCGCTACTCGCAGCCGTTTTTATGACACAATTATTACCGGGGCCGATTTCACTAACGCGGTGATTGATAACTATCAGGTCAAGTTAATGTGTGAACGGGCCGATGGCATTAATCCAGTCACGGGAGTGGCCACCAGAGATAGTTTAGGCTGTAATTAGGGTTTGCTGAATAAATCTAAAAACCTTGTTGGGTAATAATTTTAGACTTTTTATCAATCAAAAAGTACCAGATCTGGGAGTGATCGGGGGGAAAATCCCTGGACTTTTTCCCTGAAAGTTAGGTAATTGACCCCCTCAAAACCCCACACCCCACACCCCACACCCCACACCCTGTCCCCACAAAAAACTTTTTGCCGCAAACCCTAATTAGCAATTCCGGGCAGATTCTAGCTGACTGCTCAAAAATAGCCTACCCCCTACACCCCGGCTATCTCGATCGAGACAGCCGGGGTGTAGAATAAAAATACTGAGCGAGGCTAAAGAAAGGAGAGGGACTCTTGATAATCGTCATCGATAACTATGATAGTTTTACCTACAATTTAGTCCAGTATTTGGGAGAATTAGCCTCCGAGTTCCCGATCGCTGTGCCGATCGAGGTCTATCGTAATGATAAAATCGACTTGGCCACAATCGAACAAATGCGGCCGGATGGGATTGTCATTTCCCCCGGTCCTGGTCGTCCAGTCGATGCGGGCATATCTCTGGAATTAATCGCCAAATTTGGCCCCCGTTTGCCAATTTTGGGGGTCTGTCTCGGTCATCAAAGTATCGGTCAGGTATTCGGAGGGGATGTGGTCTGGGCCCCAGTCTTGATGCACGGCAAAACTTCCCCAATCTATCACAACAATGAAGGGGTATTTCAAGGCTTAGAAAATCCTTTTACTGCCACCCGTTACCATAGTTTAGTGATCGAGCGCTCCACCATGCCGGATAATTTAGAGATCACGGCCTGGGTAGAAGATGGCACGGTCATGGGAGTCCGTCATCGGGATTACCCCCACATTCAAGGAGTACAATTTCATCCCGAAAGTATTTTAACCACTGCTGGCAAGGAACTTTTAAGAAACTTTCTGCGATCCCTCTAGTGTTTGCTAATCCCCAACCCCTGAAATTAACCTTCAATTGATTAATTCTGCATCTACATTTATGAAAAGGCGAGATTTTATCTTATCGGCGGGGGCAAGTTTCTTAACCGTGGCAGTAAGCTCAGTTTTAGCGGAAACTAAACCGAAACCCACTAACCCCACTTCCCCCCAAAAACCCGATAATTCCCTCTTAGTTCAATGGTTGGGTCATAGTTGCTTTTTATTCACCGGAGGAGGGCAAAGAGTCCTAGTTAATCCTTTCCGGGCAATTGGTTGTACGGCGGGTTTTCCTTTGCCAAAAGTAGAAGCAGATATCGTTTTAATTAGTAGTCAACTGTGGGATGAAGGGGCGGCCGAGGGTTTACCCGGTAATCCGAAAATTTTGTTTGAGCCGGGGGCCTACGATCTGGGTAAATTAAAACTACAGGGTATTAGTATCGCCCACGATCGCATGGGTGGGCAACGTTTCGGTATGAATGTGGCCTGGCGTTGGACCCAAGCGGGGATTAGTATTGTCCATTTAGGGGGGGCAGCGGCCCCAATCGAATTAGAACAAAGAATTCTCCTAGGTTCGCCGGATTTAGCTTTTATTCCCGTGGGAGGTGGTCCAAAAAATTATAATCCCCAAGAAGCAAAACAGGCGATCGAAGTTTTACAACCGCGAATTGCTATACCAACTCAATACTTTACCAGTGCCGCCGATAAAAATGCCTGTGAATTGGTGTCTGTAGATGAGTTTCTCAAGTTAGTCAAGGATAAAAATATCCGTTTGATCGAGGACAATAAATTACGGATTCGTGCCGCCGATTTACCCAAAAAAGGGACGCTCATTCGCGTGTTTGACTACCGCAAACTGTTAGAGAAATCCTAATTTTTAGGAGCCAATGACCTAGTCCTATTGATTAACTAATTTTTTCTCGTGTAACGCACCATCAATTTCCTGATATTCCCCGGGTTACGTTGTTGCTAACTCGCCCTACAGCCCTGATCATAAATCAGGGTTATAATTATTTTTAAGAAATTCCAGAATATTCAGCCCCAAGGAATGTCTATGTTACTACAAGACCTAAAGGAAGAAGCGGTTAAGCTATCACCGAGCGAGCGACTTGCGCTGGTTAGCGCCATTATTGAGTCCTTGCAGAGTACCCCAATTGCTAGACCTGATCGTGCTGGTGCAATTCAACGGATGCGTGGCTTACTCAAAACAGACCAACTTGCACCAACCGACCAAGAAGTAGCTGCCATGTTGGAAGAGCGTCGGCTGGAGAAATACCTTTAGTGAGAGTTTTAATTGATACTAATGTTCTCCTAGATTTTCTATTGCAGAGAGAGCTATTTTTCCAAGATGCAGAACGACTATTTCAGGCGATCGATTCCGGTCAGATCGTCGGGTATGTCACAGCCACAACCCTCACGGACATTTTTTACATTGCTCGAAGACACACGCGCAGTATTGAGCAAGCACGGCAAGCAGTTTCAGAGACATTGACAGCAATGGAAATCTGCCCTGTAAACCGGGAGGTTCTAGAGGTAGCGTTTAGTTCAGGTTTGGCTGATTATGAGGATGGGATTCAGGTTGCTTGTGCTGTAGCTCAAGGACTTGATGCTATCTTGACCCGAGATAATCAAGGGTTTTTGAATTCATCGGTACCTGTGTTATCAGTTCAGGAGTGCTTGCATCGCTTGCAAGAGCCAAATAATAGCAAATCCACCTTATAAAATCAAGTTTACAGGCTTTTTGGTTCGTGAGGGGGTGAGGAGTGAAAAGTGAGCAGTTACAGCCAAAATTTGGCGGCATGGGCAAAGCTCCTTTGTGGCAGATTGATGACAGCATTATTACAGGAGATTTACAGGCTGTCCAAGATAGCCCAACCCACGTTAGCATCATGCCAAGAGTTACAATGGCTCTAGAAAGGTACGAAGCGGCATTGGCAAAGACCCAAAAATATTGGGAAAAGGTGGATTAGTGGCATACACACAATAGGAGTCTATGAAAATGGCATGGATATTTAGTTTATCCGCAGAATGTGGTTCTGATGAGAGCAAGGCCGATAAATTTGCTCAACATTTTCAGGGAATGTCATTGTTGCTGTCAAATGGTCGCCAGTGCCAATGTCGCACAGACACATTCCAAGACATAGAAGAAAATTGGTGGTGTCGCGTTTCACCAAATAATCTTAGCGAAGTGGGAATAGACAGCCCTGAAAGTGCCTATTCAATGACAGAGTTAGGTATTTTACTCTATCAGTCCCTACGATTTGCCCCCACCTTCCGTTATGCACTGGTTGGTGTTGAAGTCGATGAATTTAGAACATACACTGAGCTTATCGAAGAATCATCCAATCTATCTATCCCAGGACTGGTTTTAGCGAAACCACTTGCAGGCGAGCTAGGAATATTGCCAGTATTTCGCTCCTTTAGCCCTAGTTATGTTTGGCAACCTTACGCAGGAGAAGTTTACAACCCGCTGATGACATCGCCAAATCTGAAAAACAAGCTTAATGAACTGCTGGCTGTAAGTTGACCTCACAAGCGAAGAAGGCATAACTAGACCGTTCTCTAAAAATTGCTTTAACAATCTTATTAAAAATGTTTTTGCTGAAAGAATCTCGCTCTTTTTTTAGACAGGGATGGACAATTGCGGTTTTACTAATTGCCCTGCTTGTTTCCCTGCCAATTTTATCGGTTGCCAGTAGTTTATTAACTAATTCCAGTCAAGTCTGGCAACATCTGATCGAAACTGTTCTCTGGGATTATCTAGTTAATTCTTTTTGGTTAATGTGCGGGGTGGGCAGCGGCGTTTTAATCATCGGTGTCGGCACAGCTTGGTTAACAACGATGTGTCAATTTCCCGGTTGTCAACAATTTCAATGGTTATTATTACTACCCCTTGCCGCTCCTGCCTATCTCTTGGCCTATACTTATACCAATATGATGGACTATTTTGGTCCGGTGCAGACGTTCTTAAGAAGTGTTTTCGGTTGGAATAGTGTCGAGGATTATTGGTTTCCTAATATCCGTTCTCTTTGGGGGGGGATTCTGATGTTAATACTGGTGCTTTATCCCTACGTTTATCTGTTAGCAAGGGTCGGTTTTTTAGAGCAATCTGTCTGCACGGTGGAGGCAAGTCGCTCCTTGGGATGTAATCCTTGGCGCAGTTTTTTTACCGTCGCTTTACCCCTAACAAGACCGGCAATTATGGCAGGATTAGCCCTAGCTTTAATGGAAACTCTGAACGATTTTGGTACGGTGCAGTATTTCGGTATTAATGCTTTTACCACGGGGATTTATAATACTTGGTTCGGTATGGGCGATCGCATAGCAGCGGGACAGTTATCCACAGTTTTAATGGTATTTATCCTCGTTTTAGTTTTCCTTGAACAATCCTCCCGTCGTCAAGCTCGTTACTATGAAATGACCAATCGTTTCCAGTCACCGACTAAGTACAAACTGGGATTTATTCGCAGTTTTTTGGCAATTATCTCCTGTTTTGTGCCGGTATTTCTGGGGTTTATTGCCCCTGCTTTCTATCTAGCTTATCTAGCCTTTAATCATGCCCAAGAAACTTTTAATAATGACTTTTTTAGTTTATCGGGAAACAGTTTTTTTCTGGCCAGTTTAAGCGCAATTATTGCGGTAGTTTTAGCTTTAATTCTCGCCTACGGGGAAAGACTTAATCCGAATAAAACTCTTAAGAGTTCTGTGCGGATTGCGGCTGCTGGTTATGCTATCCCCGGCATAGTTATCGCCGTGGGGGTTTTAATTCCTCTCGGTAAATTAGATAACTTTTTCAATCAAGGATTAAATATCAATTTAATTCTGAGCGGCACGATTTTCTGTCTGATTTTTGCCTATATTGTCCGGTTTTTAGCCGTAGCTTTTTCCACGTTAGAATCGAGCTTAAGTAAAATTAAACCTAGTTTAGATGATGCTTCCCGCAGCCTTGGCTATGGCACCGGTGCCACTTTAATTAAAGTGCATATTCCTCTTTTGTCAGGGGGATTATTGACGGCGGCTATGTTAGTTTTTGTCGATGTGATGAAGGAATTACCGGCTACTTTGGTGTTAAGACCTTTTAATTTTGATACCCTAGCGGTGCGCGTTTATCAATACGCCAGTGATGAACGTTTAGTGGAAGCGGCGGCACCAGCCCTGGCCATTGTCCTAGTGGGATTAATTCCGGTAATTTTTTTAAGTTGGCAAATTTCCCGACGGGCGATCGATTAAAGTGGTGGCCGATTCCTAGACAAGTTGGCGATCGGCCAGCCGCTTAGTTCTATTTAGGGTTTGCGGCAAAAAGTTTGTTGGTGGGGTTAGGAGACAGGAGACAGGAGACAGGAGATTATTTTATTTATTCTCCCCACACCCCACACCCCACACCCCACACCCTGCCGCGAGGAAAAACTTTTTCGGTAAATCCTAGTTCTATAGTCTAGTACAAAATAATGTTACAGTTCTTGACAAGACTACTAGAGAGGGGGGGTGTCAGTGATAGGATTCCCTAAAACCCCTTTTCTTTATTTTTGTAGAGAGAACAAAATCCTATGACAGAACTTTCTGGAAAAGCTCCTAAGTTCGGTGGCAGCACGGGCGGTTTACTCGCCAAAGCCGATCTGGAAGAAAAGTACGCCATCACCTGGACAAGCAGCAAAGAACAAGTCTTTGAAATGCCCACCGGTGGCGCCGCTATCATGAACGAAGGCGAAAATCTCCTCTATTTGGCCCGCAAAGAACAGGCGCTCGCTCTTGGTACCCAATTCCGGACGAAATTTAAGCCCAAAATCGAAGATTACAAAATCTATCGGATTTATCCCAGTGGTGAAGTGCAGTATCTCCACCCTGCTGATGGTGTCTTCCCCGAAAAAGTTAACGCTGGTCGTGAATTTTTCGGCAAAAAAGACCGCAATATCGGCAAAAACCCGGAACCGGCGACAATTAAGTTCTCTGGTGTCACTCCCTACGAAGCATAAATAATCCCTAAAATCGAGAGTGGGGAGTTAGATTTAGAAGCTATTTGGCCCCAAGATTTAACTTCTGACTCTCGATTTCTCTGATCGCAATCGCAATCAATTGCTAGTTAGGGTTTACTGAAAAAGTTTTTCCTGGGGTTAGGAGTTAGTGGCCGGTCGTCAGGAGATTGCTTTTATTTATTCTCCTAAGTAGCTGGTTATAATTAAATTAAAAATGGATTTTAGCTTCGATCCCCCCTTAATCCCCCCTTGATAAGGGGGGTGCCGATCCCCCCTTAATCCCCCCTTGATAAGGGGGGTGCCGATCCCCCCTTAATCCCCCCTTGATAAGGGGGGTGCCGATCCCCCC
>NZ_JASJFF010000479.1:0-3745 GCF_030065435.1 Microcystis sp. M53603_WE2 | reverse complement strand
TAGCCTATACTCAACGGATTTAGTATTATAGCGGTGCGAGAAATCCGATGGTTTTCCAAGATTTGGCCGAGCAGTTTGGGAAAGAAAACCCTCGCAGGATTTGCGGGGGTTTTTCGCCGATTCAGCGTCTCTCTGCCGGGGGTGCAGGAGGAGCCACATCGGGGGGAGGAGTTACCTGTAGGGGAACCGAACGAGTGTCGGGAGCTGCCACAGTGACGGGAACGGTAATCGGTTCGGCTGCTGGGGGGGCCGTATTTTCAGGACGAGGAGCAGCGGCACTGGTAGGAGCAGTGCTAGTACGCCGACGACTAGAACGGCGTTGGCTGGGTTCGCTAGTATTAGAACGGACGATAGTTTGCTCACGACTTACCCGAACCCGTCGCCGTCTGCGGATAGGTCCTTCGCTGGGGGAACCCTCATCGCTGCTGGCTAAACGATTGTTAGTAGTTTGGGTAAAGTAGGTACGTCGGGGTTTAATTGGTTCCGCTTTTAATGTCACTGGACGTTTGCCTAAATTCGGTTCTGGGAAACCTTGATAGGGAATATCCTTAATTGCTCCTAACATAAATTGTCGCCACATCCAAGCGGACATGGTACTGGCTCCATTGGTGGGTTTATTATTGTCATTACCGAGCCAAATTCCCGTGACTAATTGGGGAATATAACCGACGAACCAAAGGTCGCGAGCCTTGTCAGAAGTGCCGGTTTTTCCTGCCACCGGACGACCAATTTGTGCGGGGGTTCCCGTTCCCGAATTAACCACATCCTGCAGCATCCAAGTCATCGTCGCTGCCGTGTTTTGATTGAGAGCAGTTTTCGGTTTAAAATTGGCTTGATAAATTACTTTACCATTGCGATCGAGTACCTGATTAATACCGTAAACTGGTTGATGCACACCATTATTAGCAAAAGTCCCGTAGGCGCTGGTCAATTCTAAAAGATTGACTTCCGAAGCACCCAAAGCCAAAGAATAAGTGGGTAAAAGTTTCGACTGGATACCCATATCTTGAGCTAATTTAATCACCGGATTCCAACCCACAGCCACTAACACCTGAACTGCCACCACATTCAGGGAAGAAGTCAAAGCATCGCGCATGGACACCTGGCGGCCGCTATACTTATCGCCGTAGTTTTCCGGTTTATAACCATCCACTACATACTGAGCATCTTTATAACTAGAATAGGGGGATTTCCCCGCCGCAATCGCCGCCGCATAGACAAAAGGTTTAAAAGTAGATCCTGGCTGACGTTTTGCCTGTGTCACCCGATTGAATTGATTCTTATCGTGGTCAATTCCCCCGACCATGGCCTTAATTTGCCCATTTTTGGGGTCAATTGCCACTAAAGCTGCCTGTTGGAAGTTCTGCCACCTGCCATAACGAGAAACCGCTCTTTCTACCACTTCCTCCCCTTCCCTTTGCCAACGAGGATTAAGGGTAGTTTTTACCACCAATCCCCCCGCTTCTAGGGTTTTAGCGGGAACCAGTTGCGGCAGTTCTTTTTCCACATAATCGGTAAAATAGGCCGCTTGCCGTTGCAGACGTTTTAGGGGACTGGTTTTCAGACCTAGGGGAGATGCGATCGCCAGTTCTGCTTGAGCGTTAGTAATAAATCCCACCTCGGCCATAGTTTTGAGGACGATATTACGCCGTTCTAGGGCAGATTTAGGGTTTTCGAGGGGAGAATAGAGACTAGGAGCGGGAACAATGCCTGCAAGGGTGGCAGCTTCGGCTAGAGTTAATTTATCGACGGGTTTACTGAAATATAACCAAGCGGCATCGGCAAGACCGTAGGCCCCGGAACCGAGATAAACTAGGTGGAAATAACGCTCTAAAATCTGGTCTTTTGTATATTTATCTTCTATTTTCTGAGCGATACGCATTTCCCGTAATTTGCGATCAAAACTCCTTTCTTGGGATAAAAAGACAATCCGGGCCAATTGTTGGGTGATGGTGCTGCCTCCTTCCACCACTCCCCCGGCTCTCAGGTTAGAAAAGAGAGCGCGAGCAATACCCTGGCCATCCACTCCCCCGTGTTCACGAAAACGGCGGTCTTCACTAGCGATAAAGGCCTCCTGTACCAGTTGGGGAACTTGAGCAATCTTTACGGTTTCGTAGGTACTAGGGCCATTTTGTTTGAGGATTTCCCCATTAGCGGCTTGAATGGTTAGGGTGCCGGGACGAGTATATGTTTGTATATCGGCGATATTTTGCGGTAGAGAGGTTTCAAGGCGATAAATGCCCCAACCTACCCCCAAAAGGCCCCCAGTTACGCCTAATCCCAATCCCAAGTACAAGCCAAAGCGGGGATGTTGTCGCCATTGCGGTAAGGGGGAATTGCCAATCAGGGTAGTAAATTTGTTCTTTAAGGGTTTTAATGTCTCTAGAGCCTTGCTACTGGTTCGGGAGACCAAATTAACCTTTTTTTCTTCGGAAGCGGCTTCTACGGGCTTTTCTGGGGCAACTGGCGCAGATTTGGATTCGATAGGATCGACTTTAGGGGGTTGCTCGGAATTTTCTAATTTATTAGCAAGATTATGAAAAAATTGACTAAGTTTTTGTTTGTATTTCATGTTAATTGAGCGGGTGAGGGTGAGTAATCAGTGAACAGTAATCAGTAATCAGTAATCAGTAATCAGTGAACTGAAAACTCAAATCTGGACTCTTCTCGACTTTGTGTGATAATTTTTGCTTATGGAATCGTGAAATGCTTATCGGGCAAGACTTTTAGTGCTATTTTGACGTTCGGCGATGCTCAGTCGAGCGGCGGAAGAAACTATCAGTATAGACCTCGTTTCCACACAGTGAACTGAAAACTCAAATCTGATCACTGATAACTGATAACTGATAACTGATAACTGAAAAGCTGACTCTTTAAAGATCGCTAAATTGTCGCCACCATTGCTGGAGAGGATAATAGACGAGGGGAGTCCAGAGACTACTAAGCAGAGCAGAAGTGAGGCCAATGCGTTGATAATCCATCCAAAGATCAGCGAGATTTTTGCCTCCTTGTAGATAGTATTGAAAAGCGATCGCACCATCGGCGATTAAAGTCATAACAAAGACAATTAAGACCACGGCGATCAATTCTTCTTTAACATAACGTTGTCGGTGTAAACAGGAAGTGAGGAAGCCGATCAGACCAAAAACCATGATATGGGAAGGATAATTAGAGGTAAGACTATCTTGAATAGCACCGAGCGCTAATCCGGCCACCACACTATCGAGACAAGAGCGATTGAGACTCCAACTAACCAACCAAATCAGTAACCAATTGGGAGCGATGCCTAAAATCTCCATACCGGGCAGCCGCATTAAGGAAAGAAAGGTACAGAGAAGCATCGAAGCGATAGTGACTAAAATATTCAGGATAAAACGATAACGGGCTGATAAACGGCTTAATTTCAGCATAATTCCCCCTCTCACTGCTGGGGTTGCGGGTGAACGAACACCCATTCGAGATTGTCCACGGTGGCGGTAAATTCAATTTTGGCGGTGGGGGCGGGATTTTCCTGTAAATTAAGGGAAATTATGCGACCGATGGGCAACCCCGGCGAAAAAAGACTACTAAAAGCCGAAGTCGTCACCACATCTCCCGGTTTCACATCGGGAGCTTTTTCAAAAAAGCGCAGGGTGGCGACTTGGGAATCCTGACCTTGAATCAAACCCATGGCCCGACTACGATTCACCGTTGCTCCGATGCGACTTTGGGAATTACTGACCAATAAAACTTTGCTGGTGTGGGG
>NZ_JASJFF010000258.1:0-3373 GCF_030065435.1 Microcystis sp. M53603_WE2 | reverse complement strand
TGCTCTAGAGCGAACTAATCAATTAAGTCTCTTGCCAGATAAGGATTTAGTCGATTTATGCCCCCCTATCGAACCATACCAAGTAACGAAGAACCATAATTCATAATTCATAATTCCCGCTCCTTCGGACCAGAAAAGGGGTAAGATAATAAGTTTAGTGATAAGATGACCGAATTGTAAACGGGGACTTGATATGGCAGAAACCCTATTATTTAATGCTTTGCGACAGGCGATCGATGAGGAAATGGGCCGCGACCAGACAGTATTTGTTTTAGGTGAAGATGTGGGTCATTACGGCGGTTCCTACAAAGTTACCAAAGATCTCTACAAAAAATATGGCGATTTAAGGGTTTTAGATACTCCCATCGCTGAAAATAGTTTTACGGGCATGGCAGTGGGGGCAGCCATGACGGGATTACGTCCGATTATTGAAGGCATGAATATGGGTTTTCTTCTGCTTGCCTTTAACCAAATTGCCAACAATGCCGGGATGTTACGTTATACTTCCGGCGGTAATTTTAAAATCCCCATGGTTATCCGCGGTCCGGGGGGTGTGGGGAGACAATTAGGGGCGGAACATTCCCAACGTTTAGAGGCCTATTTTCACGCGGTACCCGGACTAAAAATTGTCGCTTGTTCCACTCCCTACAACGCCAAAGGTTTATTAAAATCGGCGATTAGAGATAATAACCCCGTGCTTTTCTTTGAACACGTTCTTCTCTATAATCTCAAGGAAAATTTACCTGATACCGAGTATCTTTTACCCCTCGATAAAGCCGAAATCGTTCGCAAGGGAGAAGATATCACCATTCTCACCTATTCGCGGATGCGTCATCACTGTTTACAGGCATTAAAACAGTTAGAAAAAGATGGCTATGATCCGGAAATTATCGATTTAATTTCCCTAAAACCCTTTGATATGGAGACGATCGCCGCTTCGATTCGCAAGACTCACAGGGTGATTATCGTGGAAGAATGTATGAAAACGGCAGGAATTGCTTCCGAGTTAATTGCTTTAATTAACGAGCAGTTATTCGATGAATTAGATGCCCCCGTGTTAAGATTATCTTCCCAAGATATCCCCACACCTTATAACGGTAATCTAGAAAGATTGACGATTATTCAACCTAATCAAATTGTCGAAGCTGTCCAAAAAATAGTTGGCGATCGCATTTAAAAAATTCTCCTTTTGATACTGAAGTTATGCAGAGACAAAATTGGTTATTGTTACTGATCATCGGTCTGGTTATTGCCTCGATCTTCGTCCTGATTAAGTTACCCCTACAATTAGGTTTAGACCTGCGCGGTGGTAGTCAATTAACCATTCAGGTTAAACCCACTGAAACCGTCAAAACCATTCAACCTAATGATTTAAAAGCGGTACAAAATGTGATTGAAAACCGCGTTAATGCCCTGGGTGTTTCTGAATCATTAGTGCAGACTGTGGACAGTAAAAATCAGGTAATTGTGCAACTACCCGGGGTCACAAATCCCAAAGAAGCTGAGAGAAACCTAAATGTTCAGGCCCAATTAGAATTTCGTCAGCAAAAACAAGGTACAGAAGGAGAATTCCGGGCTGAATATTCAATTTTTCAACAAAAAAAAGCGGAATTAGCCGCCCTCAAAGCCGAGAATAAACCCGAAAATGCCGCTAAAATTGCCGAACTAGAACAATCTCTGCAAAAATCTAAAGAGGCGATTTTAAATTTATTTGAATCGGTGGACTTAACTGGAAAAAATCTGCAAAATGCCACTATTAGTTCCACCCAAGGCACTAACTGGGAAGTGGCCATTACTTTCGATTCGGAAGGGGGCAATAAATTTGCCGAACTGACTAAAGCGATCGCAGGTACTGGTCGCAGTATTGGGATTTTCCTCGATAATGAATTAATTAGCGCCCCTGTGGTTGATGTGCAGTTTGCCCAAACGGGAATTACAGGAGGCCGGGCCGTGATTACTGGTAATTTTACCGCCGAAACTGCCAACGATCTAGCGATTCAATTGCGCGGTGGTTCTCTACCTTTCCCCGTTAAAGTGGAAGAAATTCGCACCGTCGGGGCAACTTTAGGCCAGGATAGTATCCGTCGCAGTATCTACGCTGGTTTAGTGGGTTTACTGTTAGTTTTAATCTTCATGGCGGTTTATTACCGTTTACCCGGTATTATTGCCGATGTTTCCCTGATTATCTATACTATTCTTTCTCTGGGGGCTTTTGCCCTAGTGGGAGTCACCATGACGTTACCCGGTATTGCTGGATTTATCCTCAGTATCGGCATGGCAGTCGATGCAAATGTACTAATTTTTGAGCGTACCCGGGAGGAATTAAGGGCCGGAAAATCCCTATTTCGGGCAGTAGAGTCGGGATTTTATCGGGCTTTTTCCAGTATTCTTGATAGTAATGTCACTACTTTAATCGCCTGTGCTGCCTTATTTTGGTTGGGTTCAGGATTAGTCAAAGGTTTTGCTTTAACTTTAGCCATTGGGGTAGCTGTGAGTATGTTTACCGCTTTAACCTGTAGTCGCACTCTCCTGTTAATCACCGTGTTAAACGTCCCTAGCATTCGCCAAAAACCCCAACTTTTCTGCCCCAATTTACCGGTAAATCAGTAGGGTGGGTTAGGCGACGACAAGTTATGCTGTTAACCAATAATTTCATATTCGCCGTAACCCACCGATTGCCACTCCCTACTCCCCAAATTCCTTTTTCCTTTTTACTTTTTACTTAATCAATATGGCATTTAACGTTACAAAACAGCGTAATTTTTGGTGGACAGTCTCGGCCCTGCTGACGATTGGTAGTATTTTGGCCATGGTAATTTCTTGGTTCACTATTCAAGCGCCTTTGCGACCGAGTTTAGATTTTGTTGGTGGTACGAGAATTCAGATAGAATTAGCCTGTGCCAAAAAGAATAACTGTGAGAAACCCTTAACTACTGCCGAAGTGCAAGCAATTTTAGACGAGGAAGGATTGGGTAACAGTAGTGTGCAGGTGTTGGATAAATATACTTTATCCGTGCGGACTAAAACCCTGGCAGAAGAACAGAGAACGAAATTACTCGACACCTTAAACCAGAAAATCGGCGCCTTTGACCCCGAAACCAGTCAAATCGATACAGTCGGTCCCACCATCGGTCAAGAATTATTTAGGTCGGGATTTTTAGCTTTATTAGTGTCATTTTTTGGCATTGCTGTCTATCTAAGCTTCCGTTTTCAACGGGATTACGCTTTTTTCGCCATTGTCGCCCTGCTGCACGACGTTTTGATCACTTTAGGGGTCTTTGCGGTTTTAGGCTTAATTGCGGGGGTAGAAGTGGATAGTTTATTTTTGGTTTCCCTCTTGACAATTGTGGGCTTTTCTGTTAATGACACAGTG
>NZ_JASJFF010000285.1:0-2910 GCF_030065435.1 Microcystis sp. M53603_WE2 | reverse complement strand
TGCCCCAATTATGATTTTAGGGGCAGTCAATACCCCGGAAGAAGTGGCAGCCTTAGCCCATTGGCAATTGCAACCCACCCTGGTGCAAATCGAACAGGTGCAAATTTTTGCCACCGTTATGAGACGCTTAGAACAGCGGCTGCCGGTTCATATCAAACTAGATACGGGGATGTGTCGCTTAGGTACACAATGGCAAAACGGCACAAAATTCGTCGAACAGGTTTTAGAGGCTCCTAACCTAAAAATTGCCAGTATATACTCCCATTTTGCCACGGCTGACGATCCCAATCCCGAGATGATGCAGTTACAACGGCAAAGATTCCAACAAGCGATCGCCGAGTTAAGATCAAAAGGTTATCATCCTCCCTGTCTGCATTTAGCCAACTCTGCCGCTACCCTAAGCGATCGATCTCTGCACTACGATCGAGTTAGAGTCGGATTAGCTCTCTACGGTCTTTATCCCGCCAATCATCTCACCGATAAAGTCCCTTTGCAACCGGTGCTGCAAATAAAAGCACGCATTGCCCAAGTCAAAACCATTGCCGCCGGCTCTGGGGTGAGTTATGGTCATCAGTACATAGCGACAAAAGACACCCGTATTGCTGTGGTCGGTATCGGTTACGCTGATGGAATTCCCCGCAATCTCTCCAATCGTTTAAAAGTATCCCTGAGAGGACGTTTAGTACCCCAAATCGGCGCGATAACCATGGATCAGTTAATGATTGACGTGAGCGAGATTCCAGAGGTAAAAACAGGGGAAATCGTCACACTTATCGGTAAAGATGGCCCACAGTGCATCACCGCCGACGATTGGGCGCGGGATTTAGGTACGATATCCTGGGAAATTCTCTGCGGTTTTAAGCATCGTTTGCCGCGAATTACTATTAGCAATGGCTAATTAGGGTTTGCGGCAAAAAGTTTTTCGGTGGGGGCGGGGTGTAGGGTGTAGGGTGTAGGGTGTAGGGTTTTAGCGATTTTCATCTGGTCAATTACCTAATTTTCAGGGAAAAAGTCCAGGAATTTTCCAACCGATCACTCCCATATCTGGTACTTTTTGGAAACCAAAAAGTCTAAAAGTCTTACCCAACAAGGTTTTCACATTTATTGAGCAAGCCCTAATTATGGCGGTGATCTTAAAAAATGTCAATTGGCGGCAATTCTTATTGTTAACTGACTGGTGAGATCTGTAATTAATTTTGCCTAGATACTTGCCTTGGTCAAGTGCGATCGCTAATTGCCAGTCTAGATTAGGGGATGAATTCTCCGCCGCTTTAGGTTAAAATAAACAGGGTTAATCGACGGCAACTGATTAGTTTTACCCTAGAGGCAGCGATGACTATAAGCAAAGATTTACCCCTACCCCCCGGCAGTTTCGGATTACCCCTATTAGGAGAAACAATCGCTTTTTTGACCGATGGGGATTTTGCCAGCAAACGTCATCATAAATATGGTCAACTTTTCCGCACTCATATTTTTGGCAGTCCCACGATTATTTTATCCGGTGCCGAAGCTAACCGGTTTCTCCTCAGCAACGAGAATAAATACTTTGCGGCAACTTGGCCTAAAAGTACCACAACTCTCCTCGGCAGCGCATCTTTAGCGGTGCATACGGGAGATGTCCACGCTTCCCGTCGTCGCTTAATCTATCAAGCTTTTCAACCCCGGTCCCTAGCAAGTTATATCCCTACGGTAGAAACAATTACCGCTCGCTATTTAGAGCGTTGGCAAACCGCAAAAACCCTGTCATGGTATCCTGAATTAAGAAACTATACTCTCGATATCGCCTGTAAATTATTTGTCGGTCTTGACGATGGTTCTGCTACCAAATTAGGAGAAGCTTTTGATACTTGGTGTGCGGGACTATTTACCCTTCCCATTCCCCTTCCCTGGACAGCTTTCGGCAAAGCATTACGCTGTCGAGAAGAATTACTACAAGCGATCGAGACTATCATTTTAGAAAGACAAAAAAATGATGACTTAGGCCAGGATGCTCTGGCTATCCTTTTACAAGCTAAAGACGAAAACGGTGAAAGTTTATCCTTAGCGGAATTAAAGGATCAAGTGCTATTATTACTCTTTGCCGGTCATGAAACTTTAACCTCCGCTATCGCCACTTTCTGCCTACAAATGGCACTGCATCCCGATATTTTTCAGCTTGTCCTCGAGGAAATAACTAATTTTGATCTATCTACTCCTTTAAGCGTTGATACCCTCAAACAGATGACCTATTTAGATCGCGTTTTAAAAGAAGTTTTACGTTTTACTCCCCCCGTGGGAGGAGGATTCCGTCGGGTAGTAGAAGACTGTCAATTTAACGGTTATCATTTGCCGAAAGGATGGGTAGTGCAGTATCAAATCAGCAATACCCATAAAGATAATAATATTTATTCTCGTCCTGAAACCTTCGATCCCGATCGCTTTTTAGCCGAAGAAAAACCCTACGGATATATCCCCTTTGGTGCGGGATTGCGCGAATGTATCGGCAAGGAATTCGCTCGTTTAGAGATGAAAATTTTAGCCGTCCGTTTAGTAGAAAAATACGATTGGCAATTACTCCCCAATCAAGATCTCACCCTCACCGCTATCCCCACTCCCCATCCTCGCGACGGTTTACAAGTCACCTTTAAACCCCGTTAACCTGCTAGGATAAAAAAACTTTAAAAATAGTTTAGCGTTTTTCTCGTAGCCGTGAAATTTATTTCACGGCCTTTATTGTCGGAAATGCTCAGATTTTGAGCAGTCGGTGGAACTGACAGAGGTTAATCGGCAGCGGGTAAAGCTTTCGATAATTCTCCATTTTGCTGATGATTTGGTCTATCAAATTCGAGAACTAGGTAACGAATTAAACGCGCTAGGGATTTTTGTAGCAAACCTTCAGCAATTTTTTGTCCCATCTGTTGGGTTTCCGGT
>NZ_JASJFF010000800.1:0-4637 GCF_030065435.1 Microcystis sp. M53603_WE2 | reverse complement strand
TACAATGCACAGCAAAGCAAAGGATTAAGCCGCCATCACTACTACCGAATCACCACCATTAATTTAAACACCGCCACAAAAGAAGAATTAGATACTTTACCCGGTATCAGTGGCAAATTAGCCGAAAAAATTATCGCAGCCCGGCAACAAAAACCCTTTACTTCCCTAGAAGATTTGGATCGAGTATCGGGAATCGATCAGGGAAAAATTAACAAACTGCAAGGCAAAGTCAGCTGGTGATGATCGCCTCGTCTGCCTTTTTTGCCACAGACAAAAAAGGGTTATTTTAACGGTTCGGGAATAGTATCGGAAGGAGCTTCAAACTGTCCGGTAATAACGTATTCTAGACGCAATTTTAGCCAAGTAATAAACTGTTGGTTGAGAGAAACAATTGCCGCTGCTGGTTGGGGAGTTTTCTTTTTGATATCGGCAAAAGCGGGAGTATCTAAAAAAGCTGGATTGGCAATTAACCAAAAATCAATTTCTTGACCTTTTTCTTGATAATTCCTGATTCTTTCCTTCAAAACTTCCTTTTCGATCGCTTCTTCTTCTAAAAACTTTTGACTGGCTACCAAATAATAATAAGTTGTCATCATCTTTCCTTTAATTTTTCAGTGTAATTGTTCGTTAGTCGGGAGATTAGCTGATAGCTGATGGCTTTTACAATTGTCCACGCATAGCCAATTTCATTTCCCTAACAGCCCGTTCCAACCCGACCAAAACCGCACGACTGATAATTGTGTGACCAATGTTCAATTCTTCCATATTGGGCAAACAGGCGACGGCATAAACATTCCAATAGGTCAAACCGTGACCAGCATTCACCCGCAAACCCAGAGAGGAAGCGTATTCACAACCTTCTTTAAGAATTGTTAACGATGCTTGACGCTCGCTCTCCTGTTGTGCTTCGGCGTATTGACCGGTATGGAGTTCAATAAATTTCGCTCCCGTATTAGCGGCCGCTTGAATTTGGGCAAAATCGGCATCAATAAACCAACTAACGGGGATATTAGCCGCTTGCAGGCGCTCTACAACCCGACAAAAACGGTCAAAATTGCCCAGCATATCGATCCCCCCTTCCGTGGTCACTTCCTGGCGCTTTTCGGGGACAAGGGTGACATAATCGGGTTTAATATCGAGAGCAATGGCGATCATTTCCTCCGTCGGGGCCATTTCCAGATTCAGATGAGTCCGCACCGTTTGCCGGAGAATCCGCACATCGCGATCTTGGATATGACGACGATCCTCGCGCAAGTGAACGGTAATGCCATCAGCACCACCGATTTCGGCCAAAACTGCCGCCGCCACGGGATCCGGTTCCACGGTGCGGCGCGCTTGGCGAATTGTGGCCACATGGTCGATATTGACACCCAAAGTCAGCAAAGTTGAACCTCCTTGTTTGTTAGTCCAACTTTCCATCTTACCATTGCCGTCAAAAGCGATTACATACTGGGGATATTTAAACCACTGGTCAGTTCTTCCATTTTGCTGCGCATGGTTTCCGTGGAGGCACTATAGGCGACTTTCATGGCTTCTAGAATAGACCCAGCCACAATCTCCAGATCTTGGGAGAGGAGAGCCGGATCGATTTCAATCCCCCGGGGTTCTTGGTTGCCACTGAGATAGACTGTCACCAAGCCATTTTCACTCTGGCCGGGAATTTCCATATTTTCCAGTTCTTCTTGCAGAACTTTGGCCCCTTGTTGCACCTGTTGCGCTTTTTGGAAAGCGTCTTGTAATTCTTTAATCTTACCGAGACCGAATCCGAATCCTTGTCCTTGTGCCATGATGTTTTTTTTGTTTAAGGGGTCACTCAAGGTTTTTATTGTACTGCTTAAGGTGAACTGGGGTCAACTTTTGGCCATTTGAGGGCAAAAAGTGATTATTGACAACGATGACTTTCTGACTGGGTTAAGGTTTGAGGGAACTTGTTCTCTCTTCATCCGTCACGGGATGGTCAGAAAGAGAAATCCGAAAAATTATCCTAACCACTCAGTCGATTACCCCACGCCATAATACAATTGTTGCTTTGACGAGGAGAATAGCAATTTTGAACGCCAAAAAAACGGGAATTTTCTTGACAATTGCCCTAAGTTGTGCTTTAGCGGGGAAAGCAGCGATCGCTAATACTTCCCCTTTGGAGGGGACTCGATGGAAACTAAGGGGGTGGACAGCCGGAAGTTTGGTCAAAGAAACGGAAATTACTGCCGCTTTCCAGAAAAATATCCTCAGTGGTTCGGCCGGATGCAACCAGTATAATACCGGCTATCAAGTCAATAATGGCACGTTCCAGATCAACCAAGCGATCGCTACTACCAAAAAAGCTTGTCCGGAACCGCAGATGAAACAAGAAAATCAATATCTGGCCGCCTTGCAAGGAGTGGAACAATTCCAAGTGACAGCTAAAGGCGATTTACAGTTATTTTATCGTACTCCCGAAGGTTTAGGAATCCTCACTTTTACCCCCGCACCGACCACCACGCGCACGGAAAAGACAATTTATATCAATTCTAGGAAACAACCCTGTAGCCAAGGACCAACCAAAGACTGTTTACAGATACGAGAAAAACCAGAGGAAAACTGGAGATTGTTCGCCAATAGTATCGAGGGATTTGATTATAAACCGGGATTTTTCTATCAAATTAAAGTTAGCGTTGAAACCGTCTCCAATCCAGCTACTAATCAAAATTCGGAAACATGGAAGCTATTAGAAGTTATTAGCCAAACCCCAGAAAAAGAGACTCCGCGAGCTTGGTTTGATCGACCGTTAACTAATTGGAATAAAGCCAAGGCACCTATCCCCAAATCTCCCGTTAAAACCGTGATTGATAACCAGTGTCGTGAACAGGTTCGTCCGGCAATTACTGCCAATGATCAAGCACTTAATAAAGCAGGATGGTTACTGTACGGGTCCGTGCAAACCTATGGTAAAACTAGCGTTATTTCGGCCATGAGTGGAGTGGATGGAATGTGCCGACCAATGGGTTATCAAGACTTTGTTTTTGTCGATGGTAAATTCGCTGGCACTCTTTCCCCGCGACCGATGGATTCCCGCACTGATGGTGCATCTCAGAGAATTGTTTTACAAAATAGCGATCGAATTATTGTGGTTTTTAATCGCTATAAAGATACGGATCCTCTCTGTTGTCCTTCCCAATTAAGTCGCGTTATTTATCAAATCGAAACAGTCAGCGGAGTGCCAGTTGTTGTTCCCAAAGAAGCAGAAACAGAAGCAGTGAGAAACTAATTCAGTTATCAGTTATCAGTTATCAGTTATCAGTTATCAGTTATCAGTGAGATAGGGAGATAGGGAGATAGGGAGATAGGGAGATAGGGAGATAGGGAGATAGGGAGATAGGGAGATAGGGAGATAGGGAGAAAAAGACTGGCAGCTAATAGCTTACTTTTTTATTATATCTCCCGCAAAAGTGAGTTTTTAATCGCAGATGCTATTAAAGTCCTTAATTTAAGGATTTTTACAGAAAAAGATCGCTTTTCTACTGCTAGAAAATAATCTATTTCTTTCTGCTTCTCCTGACTCGGAGAATACTGGCTCGGAGACTTCTCACTTAACGGAAGATTTTTGATTTATGCAGCAGGTTTAGTGATTAGGCACTGATACTAGATAAGTAGTTATAGAATTCTAATAACTCCTCATTAGTTAGCAGTAAACGGGACTTTTTGCCATAGGTAGAAATCAGGTATTCCCGACCTTTTTCTGTGGTCCAAGCTAATCGTTTCATCTCCACATCAATTTTAGTTTTAAGAACTGAATAATCGATTTCTTCGGGAATAACAACAACTGGTTCCGGTTCTGGGGGTTCTTCTTCGGTTAAACTCGCTTCTTCTGGCAATTCTGATAATAAGGAGTAATTATCGGTTTCCATTTCTAATAATAAAGGCTCTGGTTCTGGTAAAGGAATATCCTTAACTTGGGGTAATTCCGGTTCAATTTTAGCTGGGGGAATATCCTTAACTTGGGGTAATTCCGGTTCAATTTTAGCTGGGGGAATATCCTTAACTTGGGGTAATTCCGGTTCAATTTTAGCTTCAGGACGAGGTATTTCAGTGACTTTAGGCGTTTTGGTCGATTTTTTGGCACTAGCGACGGGTTTAGGTAAATCTTCTGGTAGAGAAATATTATTGGGGCTGACTTTTTCCACAAGCTGGAGATCGGGGGTGCTTTCAGCCTCTAAAAGCAGTAAAGCTCGTTCTCTGGCTCTATCTTCGGCGATTTCCACCGTATCTGCCGCAGCTAAACCTGTAACGACCGTTTTTCCCTCAATTTCGACGATCGCTTTCACAATATACTTGCCGTGATCGATTTGAACTAACTCACTAATCAGGGCAACTTGGGGGTAACGTTGGCGTAACTTTTGCAACATGGTGACTTTTTCGAGTTCTTTTGTACTTATATTAGAATACTCTATCGCAATTATGGAAAAATGTAGCAAGTTCTTGCTAAGATTAAAGGTTAGATAAAATTTTCAGTTCTAGGATTAGCCTTGCCCACAGCAACAAGATTCTACTAGGCTGAAGCTTCTGCCAGAAAGACTAGCGATCGCCGAAAAGTTTGCCGGTGTTCGCTATTGGCTTATACTAACGAAGGCTTCGATAATTCTCAGGGTAGGTTCGGG
>NZ_JASJFF010000984.1:0-13824 GCF_030065435.1 Microcystis sp. M53603_WE2 | reverse complement strand
CCAAAGGGGAGTATTAAAAAAGGGCGTTAACCAAGCTGAGGGAGAGAAAGTCATCGCTCAAGTTTAGATTTGATAGGGATTACCCAAGCGATCCACAAAAACATTGTAATCTAAGGGTAAACGCCCCGGATTAAGCCGTGGTTCCGCCGCGTAACCGATGGGAACGACAACAGCGATCGCCAGATGGGGATGATCGGCAGCACCAATGACAGCTTTTACCTTGTCCTCGATCCAACCGTTGAGAAAACAACTAGATAAACCGAGACTTTCGGCAGCCAAAACCAGATGAGTAGCGGCGATCATGGCATCTTTAATCGCGTATTCCCGGGTTTTTTCGCCCAAATCCTGGTGAAATCCCGGGATTGCCTGTTGAAAATATTTTACCGTGCCTTCGTTCCAGGCACCTGTACTGAGAGCCTGTTCATAGATAGGAGTTAGATCTCCTCCTCCTGCGGCAGCATCGGCAGCGAAAACAAAAGTAACCGGCGCTTGGATAATTTGCTTTTGTCCCCAAGCGGCCTCGGCTAAAGCGGCCTTTTGTGCCTCATCTTGTACTAAAATAATTCGCCAATCTTGGATGTTGAAACTACTAGGTGCGGCAACGGTTAATTCTACTAGGGTTTTCAGCAGTTCTGGGGCGATCGGATCGGTGGTAAAATTTTTAATAGAACGACGTTGATTGATCGCCGTGGGAACATCGAGAGGCAAGGTCATAAAGTCAATGGATTGAGTTACATATTCCTAATTATTATAGGGTCAAGCTATCAGCCTCAGACTTCGGTGTGACAAAACAGAAATGGGGTGCATCTCACATTTGCAGAAATACCGACAATCAGCAATTATCAGTGACTTAAATGATGACAAATGTATCAGCAGCTGTCTGTAAGCATCCCACCGAAAAACTAATGCGCTCCAGCTTTTGGGGGGTAGAACCCACCAAAAGCTGGGATTGAGTGATAAAATCGCAAGTAATGCCCAATTTTAAAAGAGAGTTTCCCCTGAAAAATCCCAACTTAGTAGATTGACAAAAATGAGATGCACCCACAGAAATAGTAAAACATCAGGATTAAATTGTGGCGGTCAGGAAAAGATCAACTATACTGTTAGACTTAAACAGGTCATAACCCAATGACCATCTAGCTATAATCATGTCACCGCCACAAAGATCATTTTATGCTTTCTGAGCCGGAACCGAGCGACACCCTCACCACTGCCACAGTCAATATGGGCGATCAAAGTACCGATATCAAGCCAATTTTAGCCTTAAAAGAGTTGGTCGCTAGTTTATATCGCGAACAAAACAAAGTTCAAAATCTCTTAAGTTCCCTCGGTTTTGCCCTGCGGAGTTTCAATAATTTAAACCAATTCCTCGATCTTACCCCCTTGATGGCCGCACGAGTGGCAGACGCGGAGGGAGGGGCATTGATTTTGAGCAAAAATAACGGTCAAGTGGCGCTTGATCAACTCCATTGCCAAGATAATCAAATTAATGGGGAACTACGCCGACAATTAGAGGCAATTATCCGACAATTAAACCAAGAAGCGGCACTTGAGAATAAAAATAGTCGATCGCTTCTCGATAGTCTCGACCATAAAATCCGGCAAACTCTCGGACAGGGTACGCAGGTTTATAGTACACCTGTTTTGGTAAAAAATAGTGAGCGGGGGCGTTTATACGTTTTCAGTCGCGATCCCGATTATGGTTGGACACCCACCCGTCGTAAACTGTTGCAGCTAGTGGCCGATCAAACGGCGGTGGCTATAGCTAATAATGAATTAACGATCGAATTACGTTCTAAGGAACGTCAGGATCGAGAGTTAGAAATCGCTGCGGAAATCCAAAATCGTCTTTTACCCCGGCAATGTCCGAAAATTCAGGGGGTAGAATTAGCAGCCCACTGCAAAACGGCTAATCGCGTTGGTGGCGATTATTATGATTTTATCCCCTGCAACTACGATCAATTTAAACCGGCAAGGGAGGCGGAAAGGGAAGCCAGTGCCGCTCCTTGGAGTATAGTCATCGGTGATGTCATGGGAAAAGGTGTCCCAGCAGGATTATTGATGACCATGACCCGGGGAATGTTGCGAGCGGAAGTGTTAAATCGTCACTCCCCGGCCCAGATTTTGCGTCATCTCAATCGGGTTATGTATGCCGATCTCGATAATTCTCATCGTTTCGTGACATTATTTTATTCCGAGTATGATCCCCTGACGCGCCGTCTTGGCTACAGTAATGCTGCCCATTATCCCACCCTCTGGTGGCGAGCTAAACGGGGAGAGTTAGAGTCTCTCGACACGGAAGGGACATTAGTTGGTTTAGAGGCCGATTCTATCTATGACGATGCCCAAGTGCAATTAGAAGCGGGAGATACGCTGATCTATTACACCGATGGCTTTACCGATGCAGTTAACTCGAAAGGGGAAAGATTTGATCAGAAAAATTGGCTATCGGCAGTTAAAGAAGCCTGTCAAAAGTACACCGATCCCGAACAGATTCTAGAATATTTATTTGGGAAAGTTGCCGCTTTTACTGGGTTGGGAAATGACAGTAGCGACGATATGACTTTAGTAGTTATGCGAGTGAAATCGGAGGAATAAATCATCACTTCCTAGCTCATAAATTAGCTTAATCCTGCTCTTGCCAAGGAGCGAATAAAGGCAATAACGCTAACCCGGGTAAAGCGGCGATTACCGTGATTAAAAAGAACCACTGCCAACCGATCGCCTCAGCTAAAACTCCGGCGGGAGCCACCAAAATATCGCGACTAAAGGCCATTAAACTCGATAAAAGGGCGAACTGAGTAGCGGTAAAACGAGCATTACAAAGACTCATTAAAAAAGCCACAAAAGCGGCAGTTACTAAGCCACCGCAGAAGTTTTCAATATTAATAGCCAAGACCATAAAAGGATAATTTTGCCCTAAATTTGCTAAAATAAAATAGGCTAAATTACTAACAGCTTGCAACAGACCAAATATCCAGAGCGATCGATTAATTCCCCAACGACTTAACAGGGAACCACCTAATAAAACTCCCACCATAGTTGCTATCATGCCCATGCCCCCTTGGATCGCTCCGATATCGGTTTGACTGAAACCAGTTTTTAAGAGAAAAGGAGTCACCATATTATTAACTAAAGCATCCCCTAAACGATAGAGAACAATAAAGGCGAGAATGCCCATTCCTTGACCTAATCGATAGCGTTGAAAAAACTCTTGGAAAGGCAACCAAACTGCCTCTAAAAGAGTTTGAGGAGTATCATCTCTAGGGGGAGTAGCTGGGGCGAAAAAAGACCAAATAATCGTTAAAGCCATCAATCCAGCTAGGAAAAGATAGACGAGAGGCCAGGGAAAGTGATCGGCTAAAATTAAAGCGATCGAACCAGTTAAAATTAAAGCCAAACGATAACCTAAAACCCCGATCGCTACCCCAGCCCCCATCTCCCATTTTTCTAAAATATCTGTGCGATAGGCATCGTAGGCAATATCTTGGCTGGCACTAAAAAAAGCAATCAGTAAAGCATTAATTGCCAATAATTCTAAAGATCGTTGCGGTTGTTGAAAAGCCATGGCTGCAATCGCTAAAGTTAAACAAATTTGAGCGATTAAAATCCAACCGCGACGACGACCAAGCAGCGGGGGAACATAGCGATCGAGTAAGGGAGACCAAAGAAATTTGAGAGAGTAGGGGAGAGCGACTAAACTAAATAAACCGATCGATTTCAGATCAACTCCTTCGGTGGTCATCCAAGCTTGCAGGGTGCGACTGGTGAGCAACAAGGGCAATCCAGAAGCGAAACCTAAGAATA
This sequence comes from Microcystis sp. M53603_WE2, assembly GCF_030065435.1. Classification (NCBI taxonomy): domain Bacteria; kingdom Bacillati; phylum Cyanobacteriota; class Cyanophyceae; order Chroococcales; family Microcystaceae; genus Microcystis; species Microcystis sp. M53603_WE2. The sequence goes on along the minus strand of NZ_JASJFF010000984.1, from coordinate 10,017 downwards.
ACAAAGCCGCCATTTTTTGACTGCGGAACACTTGCAAATAAGCGGAAATTTCTTTGATCATGGAGGGGATAGGAGGATAGATTAGATTAAAGAATATAGTTAATTGACCCAAAAAGAAAGAAATTAGTTCTGACCGGCATCGTCCCATCTTAACCATGGCCCGGCGATCAAAAAAAATTCCCGAAAAATAGCGGTCTTTCCCCCAACTGGGGCTATAGGCAGTAGAATGGATGAGATTTTGATTCAGTAGTCTTGAAAAATTGCGGTATTCTCCTTAAGATAGATGCTTGATTCTCCCAACTAGCTCCTACCCCTATTTACCTTTCCCAGATAAGGACTGCCATCCCCACCTTCCCTGCCGACTCCTGTGATTAAAGTGGACTCCTGTTTTATCTCATACCTATTGTCTAATCCCTCCGACTCGGAAGCGACCGGTGACAATGCCACCATTGCCGTCGAGGTGCGTTTGGCCCAAAGCCAAGATCTCAAAAGCTTGGCGGAAATTCTCACCGATAGTTTTTTCCCCACGGCCAATTATTGGTCTTTTCTGCGTCCTATCTTTAAATTAGGCATTTACGAGGACTTACGGGGACGATTGCGCGCCGATACCCCTTACTATCACTGTCTGGTAGTCAGTCACACCAGCGTCACCGTCACGGGTCCTCAGGAAATTATTGTTGCTACGGCGGAAATCGGCTTAAAATCCAGTTCTTTTTTAGCTGTTCCCATTCCTTATATCTCTAATTTAGCCGTTAGTCCCGATCGCCGGCGTGCCGGTCTGGCCCGGAGATTGCTGCTCAAGTGTGATCAGATCGCTAGAGAATGGGGTTTTGAGGAACTTTCCCTCCATGTTCTCGATAATAATCTAGCGGCCCAGTCACTGTACTTAAGTAGCGGTTATCGTCTGCAAAAAACCGACGGTTGGTTGATCAATTGGTTATTTAATCGACCACAAAAGTTATTTCTGCACAAAAAAATCAGCCAATGAGGAGATAGGAGACAGGATTCAGGAGTCAGGATTCAGGAGTCAGGAGCCGGTCGTCAGGAGATTATTTTTATTTATTCTCCCTTCTCCCCACACCCCACACCCCACACCCCACTTCCCCACCAGCAACCCCTAGTATAGATATTTCGACAAAATTGCGATGGAGAACAACGATAAGGAAAAATTCTGCTATATTATCTGCTAACTCTCTAAAAAACCCAATTAGTTTAATAATCTTTTCCGGGTATCTGAGAAAACAAATAGTTTATCTCTTTAAATATGGTTTTAGGGAGATATTTAGTGACCGTGTGAGGCAATTTGTGGTTAATAAGACAAAATCAAGACTTAAAAGCGGAAAATCAGGGAAATTAGCGGCTAAACCTGTTAAAAAGCGGCGATTATCCAGTACATGGTTCCTGACAGCCCTAGGCTTAACCGGCTGCGCCCTAGTTTCCGCTACGGCGGGTGCTATGTTGGCCGTGTCTCTCTCCTCCACACCCTTGCGACAAGCTGCTCTTAGTCCCGAAGAAGCCGCCGCTTTTAACAATCAGCAGGCCATATCCTATCAAAATCTGCAACTTCCCGCCCTCAACCGTCCCGTTAATATTCTGGTAGTTGGCGCGAAAGTGTTGACATCCGATGTCAAGGAGGCACAAACCCCAGATCTGGGTTATCATGCCCCGGTTAATTCCTTGGATGGTTTAACCGATACCATGCTGTTACTGCGTTTTGACCCCCAAAGACAGAAGTTAACCATGCTTTCCATCCCCCGGGATACCCGCACCGATATCGAGGGTTACGGGGAGAAAAAAATCAATGAAGCTAACGCCCTCGGTGGACCTGCTTTAACGGCGGAAACGGTTAGTCATCTTTTGGACGGAGTGGCTATCGATCGCTATATTCGCATTAATGTGCAGGGTGTGGAAAAATTAATTGATGCTTTGGGGGGGGTGACGGTATATGTTCCCAAAGACATGAAGTATCAAGATTTTAGTCAACACCTCTACATTGACCTGAAAAAAGGGGAACAACACCTCAACGGCGAGAAATTCCTCCAGTTTGCCCGTTTTCGTCACGATGCTAACGGCGATATCGGTCGTATCCAACGACAACAGCAATTAATGCGGTCTTTAGTGGAACAAACCCTAAAACCAGCAACTTTATTGAAAATTCCCGATATTATCGAGGTTATCCGCAATAATATCGATACTAATCTCAGTTTAGAGGAGTTACTCGCCCTAGCTGGCTTTGCCTCCAAAACTCAGCGCACTGATGTGCAAATGCTACTACTACCCGGAGACTTTAATGGTGATGGTCGGCAAGGGATCAGTTATTGGCTACCCAATCAAAGTAAAATTCAAGAGCTAGTGGCTCAACATTTTAACCACGGCTTTTTTATGGCTGACATTGAGGAAACCATGCGAACGACTCGCATAGCTGTGGAGGATAGCATCGATAATCCAGAAGCGGTGCAAACTCTAGTCAGCTATCTGCGCTCATTGGGTTATGAAAATGTTTTTGTCTCTAAGTCTTCATCGCCAATTCTAGAAACTACCAAAATTATTGCTCAAAAAGGAGATAATTCCCTGGCTGCTGCCCTGCATAATAGCCTTGGTGTCGGGGAAGTTTTGGTGGAAAGTACGGGGAATCTCGCTTCTGATGTGACGATTAAAATCGGTCAAGATTGGCAAGAAAAATCTGCTAATCTTTCTGGTCTATCCCTAGGCAACTAAGAAAAAAATTAAGTTTATCTGGGTTATTTATTAGCGTTGGGTTTCCTGCTTCAACCCAACCTACGTTCTCAGAAAAAAATCAAGTTTATCTGGGTTATTTATTAGCCAAAGTTTGACAAAAATCTTGGTGTTCTTGACTAACTATTCCTTGCTGTAACATTGCCAAAACTTCGGCTAAATTACCCGATAATAAAGCATTTTTATCCAGCCATAATCCAGGGAATACTTGGGAGCAAAAGATGTTATTTTGATTAGATTCTAGGGGCAAATATTCCCCATCAGTTAAGCGAAACCAATCCAATTGAACATCATAAACTCGCCAGATAATATACTCTTGCACTCCCTGGCGACGATAAACTTTGAGTTTTTCGTGTAAATCGTAGGAAGCAGTAGAAGCGGCAATTTCTACGATTAATTCCGGCGCGCCTTCTACATAATCATCTTCACTAATGCTTGATTGTCCACCGGTTTCTATTCTTAATAAAGCATCTGGTTGTGGTTGACTATCCCCATCCAGTCGCACAGTAGTATTATCCAGTGTTTCTACTCCCGGTGTCGCCACTTCGTAGGCAGTTAACCAACCGATAATATTAGCGTGGGGTTTACCGTGGTTTTTGGCTCTCACCGCGGCTGCCATATAAACAACTCCTGCGATTAATTCAGCTTTTTTTAGCTGTGTCATTGCTTGATAACGGCGCTCGAATTCGGGACGAGTTAATCTATCCCCATTTTCGAGAGGGGGAATAGATACAGGGGAAATTATCGAAGTAGATAAGCTCATAATGTTTACCGATAGTTGAAATTTTTCCCTCGCTAGATGGAATTAGCATTGAGCAAATTTTCTCGAAATATTTGATATTCTTGACTAGCTATTCCTTGCTTTAACACCTCTAAAACTTCGGCTAAATTACCCGATAATAAAGCATTTTTATCCAGCCATAATCCAGGGAAGACTTGGGAGCAAAATATCTTATCTTGATTTGATTCTAGGGGCAAATATTCCCCATCAGTTAAGCGAAACCAATCCAATTCTTGGTCATCTACTCGCCAGATAATATACTCTTGCACTCCATGGCGACGATAAACTTTGAGTTTTTCGTGTAAATCGTAGGAAGCGGTAGAAGCAGCAATTTCCACGATTAATTCCGGCGCGCCTTCCAGATAACCATCCTCGGTAATGCTTGATTGTCCACCGGTTTCTATTCTTAATAAAGCATCCGGTTGTGGTTCATTATCCCCATCCAGTCGCACAGTAGTATTATCTGCTAATTCTACCCCCGGTGTAACAGACCAATAGTATCCTAACCAAGTGATAATACGAGCGTGAGGATTGCCATGATTTTTGATGCGGACGGGGGATGCCATATAAACAACTCCTGCGATTAATTCAGCTTTTTTTAGCTGTGTCATTGCTTGATAACGGCGCTCGAATTCGGGACGGGTTAATCTATCGCCATTTTCGAGAGGGGGAATAATATGGGGGGAAACTGTGTTAGTCGATAGCATAATTTTTGGCTCATCAAGAAACTACTATCAAGGCTTAAGTTTTCTTACCAGACTCAGTTAATTTATCGATTAGGTTAAGCTGGGTATCGAGAGCATCGAAGATATCCTATACTTATTTTACAGCGTTTCTCATCATTTACCTGGAACCTTGCGCCATGTTTGCCTTAGTTTCACCAGATAAAATCGATCTACCAGCGGGATCCTTAGTGAGATTACCTGCCACTTGGCTAGATTATCAAACTTTGTCTCGGCAAAGGGGCGACAATTCTCGACCTAAAATCAAATATCACAATGGAGAAGTCTTGCTTATGTCTCCACTTCCCAAGCATGGGCGGGATGCCCATTTAATTGCTAATATTATCATCACCTTATTGGATTATCTGGGGCGTGAGTACGAGGCTTTTACTCCCGTAACCATGGAATTACCAGAAACAAGTGGTATTGAACCAGATTATAGTTTTTATATTGACCATTGGCCGGCTATAGCAGGGAAAGCCAGAATTGACTGGGTAAATGATCCTCCCCCCGATTTAGTATTAGAAATTGATGTCACCAGTTACTCGAATGTGGATGATTATCTGCCTTATCAAGTGCCTGAAATTTGGTTGTATCGTCAGAAAAATCTCTATATTTATTGGCTAGAGAATCAAGAGTATATCCCTCGCCATCAAAGTCAATATTTTCCTAACTTTAACCTACAAAATTTAGTTTCTTTCTGTGGAGAAATTGCCGACAATCGCAATAGTAGTATGGCAATTCGGCAACTAAAACAACATCTCGAAGATTTTTATAAGTAGGGAGGCACAATTATTTGTAGGATGGGTTAGCGGTAGCGTAACATGAGCGGGCGTTGGGTTTCACGCTTCAACCCAACCTACGTTCATCTTATATTTAATTACACTTTGTACCTCATCATTAAGATAACTGCTATAACCATGAATAATTTTAAAATACTGCTCATCGGTTACGGTAATACTTTAAGAAATGATGACGGAGTGGGAGTGAGAATAGCCGAAATTATTGCCGAGGAGAATTTGCCTAATGTGCAAGTCATCGCTACCCATCAATTGACTCCTGAGTTAGCAGCCGATATAGCTGATGCTTCCCTAGTTATTTTTGTTGATGCGGTATTATCTAATCAAACCGATATCCGAATAGAAAAATTAGCGGCAGTTACCGAATGGAATAATTTCGGTCATGCAGAAAGTCCCGCTTCTTTATTAGCATTAACTCAAGCAATTTATCAACAAACTCCCAGGGCCTGGGGAATATTTATTCCTGCTATTAATTGTGAATTTGGTGAAGAATTATCAACAATAACTCAAAAGGGCTTGACAAAAGCGATTAAAGCTATTAGGAAAATTATTACTTCTGAGGATTTGACTGAATACCAAAAGCCGGACTTTGATAATCTTCCGGCAGATAATTTTCAGGAATAGTGCTGTGATTGCCATCCCGGAGAGCCTTGTAGTGAGGAGACATAATTTCGATACCGACTTCGTTACATTTATCCTGAATATTTTGATGTAATTCAGAATAAATATACACCATTTTGCTAGGATGATCAGTGTAGGCATTTAGCTGATAGCTGACATAAAAATCATCGAGACTGGTTTGCAAGACAAAAGGAGCAGGTTCTGAGACAATAAATTTAGTTGCTAGGGCTGCTTCTTTCAGGGTTGTGTGAACTTTACGCCAAGGTAAATCATAACCAAGAGTGACCGTGGTTTGCAAAATTAAAGGCTGTTTGAATTCCCGTTGAGAGACGCTAAAGTTAATCACATTGGTGTTTAACAGCGATGAATTAGGAATCGTGATAATTCTATTAGCTGGTGTGCGAATACGGGTGACTAATAATCCTTTTTCAATCACATCTCCAATAACATCACCAATAGAAATTTTATCTCCTAGTTGAAAAGAGCGGGTATAGATGAGGATAATTCCCCCCACCACGTTAGCGATAGCAGAGGTGGAACCCAAGGAAAATAGTACCCCTAAAAATACCGACACCCCCTGAAAAGCAGGAGAATTAAATCCGGGTAGATAGGGAAAAGCGATGACTATAGCTAAGGCAATTATCAGCAGTGACAGTAGATTATAGGTTGGTTTTGCCCAATCGGGATAGAAACCATTAATTACTAAATTTTCTCTTTCCAATCCAGTGAAAAATGGTTTAATTGCTCTCAACAGATAGTGAGTTATAAAAACAATTATCAGTATAATAAAAATACTGGGTAAATATTTTGCTATCTCTTGGGAAACAACTTCTAAAGCACTAAAAAAGTATTGCAGAAAACCATCACCAAATTTTCTAGTCCAGGGAAAAAGACGAAGGACAAAAGTTAAATAAAAATAGAGAATAGTTAAAATAATTAGAGTTCGGATAAATTGCAAAACTCTTAGGGAAAAAATTCCTATTGTCTGGGAACTAATAATCTCAAAATTTTGGAATACGACCCCAGGAACTAGGGAGGTGATTAATCTCTGAATCTGGGGAAAAACCCGCGAAGATATAAAAATTATTACCCAGAAAATTAAGACCGTGGCCAAGGTAGCACTTACCGTCAAAACTGCATCTTTGAAGAGGTTATCTGGTTGACGTTCTTGACGATAACGGACAATGGCTGCTTTCATCTTTGCCAAAGCTCGTTCGGCCAATACTTCTTGACTGACCGCGTGTAATTTGGCATCTCTAGAAGTAATAGTAGCAATAACCGTATCTCCCAAAATAATCGAAGGGTTTTTGTCTTCAGGATCAATTTTTATAGTTAAATCTTCAGGAGAAAGAGCATCGTCATCGGCAATTTTTTCAATTCTGTCTGTAATCGATTTCGCTCTTTCTTGCGCTGAAAAAGAACCTATTCCCTGCCGAATCGTAAAAAGTTCTTGATTATCAAGCATGACGGGAAAAACTTCTCCCAAAGTTTCCAGGGGTGTTTCCTGTCCTTGTTTAGCAGGATTATTCTGGGCTGCTATCATGAAGATGGGGGATAAAGTCAGTAACAAAACTAAACAAAACAGTCCTAGGTAACGCCAGATTTTTTTCATCTTCTAAGCCACAATTGTACAGGAGCGATCGAGTTTAATACCTCTTTTTTTCATCGTAGCATGGAATAGTTCTGTGGATAACACCTGTTCCACGGGATAAATCCCGGCTTTTTGGAGTTTTGCCGCTAAGATTAATTCTGCCACGCTGCCAGTTCCCCAACCCGCTGCTTGAGCAGTATTCTCGTGAAGCATAGTTGCTTGATAAACTGCTTTTTGCTGCCCTTGCCATCCGGCCACTTTGGCTAACATTGCTACCCCAATTCCCGAAAATTTATCGGTTACTTCTGTCATGCGATAACTAACTTGGGAAAAAAACTCAATTCCCCGAGAACTTTCTACCCAAGCATCGGGAAAAATATGGGCAGTAATCCAAGTTAAATGATTATAAAAATCGGGAATAGAACCAAATTTTGTGATCACATTTTGCACTTGAAAAGATTCAGCAAAAGTATAGGTTTCTGGCATATCAAACCAATAAACACCAGTTTTACCCAAAGGAGCGGGAAAGTCAATTACTTCTCTAGCAGTATAGGGTTTAATCTCTTGCCATTGTCCCTCAATCCAAGCTAAAAAAGGCTTTTTTAAGCCGAGAAAAGTAGTCCGCATCACAGTTAATCCCGCACCTCCGGAACCGGCTACGGCATAATTTAAACGGATCGTTTCTACCCTATCTAACTGTTCGACTCCCTCTCGCACTATACTATTAGAAATACCGGGAAAAATTCCCGTATTAACCACGGCAGTTATTCCCGCTTTTATCGCTAATTCTCGATAGGGGATTAACTTTTGATAAAAAGAACGATGATCACTAACATCAATATAATTGACTTTTTCTTCGATGCAAATTTTTACTACCCTGCCATCGCGATAATGAAAGGGACCGGCACAATGAACGACTAAATCACTATTTTTAATTGCCTGTCTAAGCTTGTCTATTTCTTCTAAATCTAAAGCCAAAAACTGCATTCTTGGCAGTAATTTAATGGCTTTTTCCTTGCGTCCTGTGATAATAATTTTAGCTGCAGTATGATTAATAATATCTAGGGCTACACTTTGACCAATGCGACCAGTGCCACCTAAAATTAAAACAGTTTTTTCCATGGCAACTATCAATAATATTTGTTGCCCTAGTATAGCATCCTCTTGGCAATTTTGCCTATTTTACAAGATGAAAAATTGAGAATAATCACAACTTATTTAATGCGTCCGAGGGGCAAGAAAATGGTTAAAATCTCACCTTCTTCGGGTTTTTCACGCACAATCAATTTACCTCCCAAAGCTTGAAAAAGGTTTTTAGTCACCTTCATATTCAGACTTAAACTACCGGTTTCTGGTTGAAACATTAGGACTTTTCCCAAAGCTTTGAGGGTAAGATTAGGTGATTTTATTTGAGTTTGAAACTGCATTTTTAATTGATTTCCTGCCGTTGATATATGTACTTGCAACAGGCCACCACTAGCCATACTGCGAGTACATTTTTCCACGACTCCATTTAACATTTGATCCAATAAATTCGGATCACTAATTACCGAAGGCAATTTTTTCGGTACATTAACTTCTAAATTGACATTGCGCCTTTTAGCTTGTTTTTGCCACCGGGGAATACTATCTTGAAAGACTTTTTCTAGAGCAATTGGAATTAATTGAATCGGTTTATCCCCCAGAGGATTAATACCCAATTCTGCGGCTCGGAAAATTAATTCCATGCGCTGAATTTGTTCACTACATTCTAAATCGATTGTTTCTAAATATTTCTGCACATCTTCCGTTACTTTTGCCCGTTTTAATAATAATCGGGTAATGGTGCGAATGGTGGTTAAAGGGGTGCGAATTTCGTGGGTTAAAGCGCGCAATAATTCCAAATCACAACCCGATTCTAAATTAGAATTATCTTCCTTTGGCGGAGTGATTTCGGCATTGATAGGCGATTTCGTTTTTTTCAGGTCTAAATTAGGCTGGTTGGGTAAATTTTGCAGTAATTGGCGACTAAATTGGCTAACTAGACGATAATCTGGCGAGGGACTGCCATTAGCCTCGATAATTGCCTCTAAAGTCCCGATTTGCGGATAACGCAGATTAACTAATCGTTGCCGCAACTGCTGCCAGGCTTGCTGAGTGAGGACGGGATCAAAGGAAAATTGAAAAGAGGACAAACCCCACTGATCCTCGCCTAAAACCAGCAAAAGAGCGAAACTTTCGCTAAAAACCAGACAAAATCTTTCATTAGCAATCGGATCCGTTGGCAAGAGAGGCAATTCATGAATCTCCGTCGGGGAAACATCGGCGGCGGATTTTTCCTGAGAAGGCAATTGAAAACCCGGCCATTGTAAATGTTTTAAAGCTTTAACAGTAAAAACACCAAATTCAAAACCCGTTAAAGCCTTGCTTTCTCTAACTAAAGCCGTCGGACCGGAGAGAATTAAACCCCGACCGGCGGCAGCATTATTTTGGTTTTGTAATAAGATATTTTCTAAAGCGGCGATCGCTGCGAACCATTCACTTTCCGCTTTCAGTTGCGCTCGCTTGAGCCATTCCGATAAATTAGGATAAAAAGCATTGGGGGTGAAAGTTTCCCGGTCCTGATGGTCAGTCGGCGGGAAAATATCGCTTAATTTCGGTAAAGACCCCTTTAACATCGTCTTCATCACTGACTAGATACAAATTCCTTACCTAGAATATTACCCCCGTTAATGCTCATCCCATAACGGTAAAACCGAACTCTATTGGCAGTGATATCCGCGTTTT
>NZ_JASJFF010001117.1:0-6124 GCF_030065435.1 Microcystis sp. M53603_WE2 | reverse complement strand
GTAGGGTTTTACCGATTTTGAGGGGGTCAATTACCTAATTTTCAGGGAAAAAGTCCAGGAATTTTTCCCCCGATCACTCCCAGATCCATTACTTTTTGATGGCCAAAAGGTCTAAAAGTTTTACCCAACAAGGTTTTTAGATTTATTCAGCAAACCCTACATATCAGGAGAGGCAATAGGCAATAGGAGCAATAGATAATCAGTTTTTAATAACCGGATTTGGTATAACTATTCTCAATTATCACTCTAAACAGGATTTAGTCTGACAAGTCTCTGGTAAATGGCGATCGCTGAGAGACGAAAATCTTCTTAATGCTGGCAAAATTCTCCCTTGCAAGCGAGATGTCGCCAGCTATCTACGAATTAATTGCACCCAGCTACTGGGAACAGAAAAAGCTATATTTATAAGTAAATCGAATCTGTCTTTCTGTTTAAAGACCCATGGATAACAAAGTTCTCGACGTTCGCCATCTCACCGTTGAATTTTCTAATCAGAAAAGAACAACAGTCGCCGTTAATAACATTAGTTTTAGCTTGCAGAAAGGTCAAGTTCTCGGTTGTGTGGGGGAGTCGGGTTCAGGAAAATCTGTCACCTCCCTCGCACTCATGGGATTGGTTCCCTCTCCGGGAAAAATTACCGGGGGAGAAATTTGCTTTCGTCCGGCAAAAGGTCAGTCAATACAAGCAGTAGATTTATTATCTATTCCCCCAGAAGAATTGCGTTATTATCGCGGGGGAGAAATGGCGATGATTTTCCAAGAACCAATGAGTTCTCTTAATCCAGTTTATAACATCGAGTTTCAACTCACCGAAGCAATTTTACTGCATCAAAAAGTCACCACTGAACAGGCAAAAAATCAAGCCATCTCTCTACTGCAAGAAGTGCGCTTATTACCCAGTGATGAACAGTTAGAGGAGAAGTATATAGAAACTTTTCCCTTAGAAAATAAGGGTCATGTCAGGGAAAAAATTAGAACTTATATTCAGGAACAAAAAGAAGCAATTCTCAAGCGTTATCCTCACGAATTATCGGGGGGACAATTACAAAGGGTAATGATTGCCATGGCGATTTCTTGTAATCCTACCCTATTAATTGCCGATGAACCAACCACCGCTTTAGATGTGACTGTCCAAGCAGAAATATTAAGATTATTACGAGATTTGTGTAAAAGCGATCGAGAAATGTCAATGGTTTTTATCTCCCACGATCTGGGAGTTATTAACGAAATTGCCGATCAAATTGTCGTGATGTATCAAGGAGAAATCGTCGAACAAGGAACGAAAGAAGAAGTATTAAATTATCCCCAACATCCCTACACAAAAGGTTTACTTGCCTGTCGTCCTCGCTTAAACTCTCGTCCAGAAAAATTGCCCACTGTCAGCGATTTTTTACGAGTGGAAAAAGACTCTCAAGGTAAGATTATTGAATTACAGGAAATTACTCCACCAGCAGTTAAATTTATTACTCTCCAAGAGGAAGAAAGCAGAATTGAAGGTTTACAACATCACGAGAATATTTTATCAGTAGAAAATTTATCGGTTAGATTTCCAGTTAAGGGAGTTTTCGGGCAAGTAAAGACCTTTTTTAATGCCGTAGATCAGATCAGTTTTGCCGTTAAACGGGGGGAAACTCTCGGTTTAGTCGGTGAGTCGGGCTGCGGAAAATCTACCTTAGCAAGGACAATTCTGCGCTTAATTCCTGCCACTTCTGGAGATATCTATTTCCGAGGAGAAAATCTCGCTAAATTAAACCCCAGCGATCCAAAATTAAGACTACTGAGACGGGAATTACAGATAGTTTTTCAGAATCCCTACAACTCCCTGAATCCCCGTTTATCCATCGGTAAAGCAATTTTAGAACCGATGGTTATTCATCATACCGGCGGCAATTACAAAAAGCAACGGCAACGAGTAGAATATTTATTAGAACGAGTTAAACTCGATCCTAATTGGTTTGATCGCTATCCCCATCAATTATCGGGAGGACAACGACAAAGGGTGTGTATTGCTCGCGCTTTAGCCTTAAATCCTCAGTTTATTATCTGTGATGAATCTGTCTCTGCTTTAGATGTTTCCGTGCAAGCGGGAGTCTTAAATTTACTCAAAGAATTACAGCAGGAATTTAATCTCACTTATATCTTTATTTCCCACGATTTAAGTGTCGTCAGATTTATGAGCGATCGGATTATGGTGATGAATAAAGGTAAAATTGAGGAAATGGGTACAGCTAACCAAATTATTAACTCTCCCCAAAGTGATTACACCCGTAAACTTATCGCTTCCATTCCCCAATTTACCGAAAGTCTTGCTAGTTAAGTAGCTGGTTATAATTGAATTAAAAATGGATTTTAGCTTCGATCCCCCCTTAGTCCCCCCTTAATAAGGGGGGTGCCGATCCCCCCTGCCCCCCTTGATAAGGGGGGTGTCTGACAACTTTTAACACCTACCTAAGCTAAACGGCGCTTAACCTGCATGATCCAACAGCTATAACCCTTTTGGAGTCTATATCGGTGATCCGAAGTAAAAGCCGTTTAGCTTACTTAAAATTAGCCATCAAACCGAAAGGATTAGCTGCCTCTAATTGTGCCGATAAACCTAACAAAGTGATTTCATCAGCAGGTTTACCCACTAACTGAATTGCCACGGGTAAACCCTGACTATCAACCCCTGTGGGTAAAGCAATCGCGGGTAAACCACTCGCATTAGCAATCGGAGAAGGGGCAATCCAACTAATCATCTTATTAACCGCTTCTTCCGGTGGTAAATTTTCCCACTCAGCAATTCCGGGGGGTTGATGTAGAAAAATTGGCAAAAGTAAGACATCAAAATTATCAAACATCGCCACAATTTGCCGCGAAATAACGTGCATCTGCCGCACCGCTTGCAGGTATTCCCCCGCACTGCCAGAATTGTCCAATAACCATTGGTTAAGGGGACTTAATAACTCCCTGGGAATTGCCGCCGCTGCCGTCCCCGCTTGCCAAATACGGCGAAAAGGAGCGATTAAAGCCTGTAAATCGGGAGAATACTCCGTTAAGTGATGCCCCATACCCTCTAAAATTTTAGCCGTCTCGATCACAGCATTTTTATAGACGGCAGCCGCTTCGCCGAAGGGGGATATGGAAGTAGAAAAAGCGATTCTTAGGGGTTTTACGCCTCTCTGAGTGGCTTCTAGGAAAGAAAAGGGCGGATCGGGTAGCCAGTAGGGATCGCCCGTCGTATAGCCCGAAATCACGGTAAGCAGCGCCGCCCCATCTGCCACCGTCTTAGAAAGAGTGCCGTTAGTGGCGATACCGCTTTGAAATTCCCCCACCGGGGCATAGGAAACGCGCCCACGACTGGGTTTTATCCCCACCAAACCGCAACAACCCGCCGGAGTACGAATGGAACCGCCACCGTCGGAACCCTGGGCAATCGGGCAGAAACCCGCCGCTACCGCCGCCGCCGCACCGCCACTGGAACCTCCTGCGGTATAATCGCGGTTGAAGGGGTTACGAGTCGGCAAAAAACCCGGATTTTCGGTGTAGGGAAAGGAAGCTAGCTGGGAAGTGGCAGTTTTGCCCAGAAGGATAAAACCCGCCATTTTTATTCTGGTGACGATTCCTTCGTCATATTGGGCAATATTTCCCTGTAAGGCGGCGATTCCGTAACTAACCGGCATTCCAGCGACGGCATTTAAGTCTTTAATGGCGGTGGGAACTCCAAAAAAAGGCGGTAATTCGGCAGTAGCGGCGATTTGACTTAATTGTTCCGTTTGGGCGCCCGCGGTGGCTAGGGCGCTTTCCCTGGCGACATGGACAAAACTACCAATTTGACAGTCAAATTTCTCAATTCTGTCGAGGTATAAATGGGTTAATTCTAGGGGGGAGATTTGTTTAGTGCGAATCAGTTGGGCTAATTCTAGGGCAGATTTTTGCAATAATTCATCACTCATGAGCGATCGAGTTAAAATAGGTAAGTGAAAATAATTATATTCGTTAGTGATGGAGATGGTTTTAAAGGAAAAAGGAAAAAGTAAAAAAAGGGACATTGCCGTAAAAATTTCCCTATCCCCTATCCCCCCTTGTCTTGGAAAATTATGACCCCACAGTTAATTGAAATTCTCTCGGCTGACGAAATTCGTCGCACTATTACCCGTTTGGCTTCCGAAGTTATCGAAAAAAGTGGCGATTTAAATAACTTGATTTTGATCGGTATCTACACGCGAGGAGTGCCTTTAGCTAATTTAATTGCTAGTCAAATTGAGAGCTTAGAAGGGGTAAAAGTTCCCGTGGGAGCGATCGATATTACCTTCTATCGCGACGATCTCGATCGCATTAAAACTCGCACTCCTGCTAAAACCAAAATGCCCCTAGATGTCACGGGAAAAACCGTGATTTTAGTCGATGATGTTATCTATAAAGGTCGCACGATCCGCGCCGCTTTCAATGCTATTATTGAGTATGGCAGACCGCAAAAAATCCGCTTATTAGTCCTCGTTGATCGTGGTCATCGAGAATTACCAATTCACCCAGATTTTACGGGCAAAAAACTACCCACCGCAGCCGAGGAACAGGTAAAAGTTTATCTACAAGAGATTGACGGCAAAGATGGGGTGGAATTAATCAAATAAACAGAGGATTGGTAACTAATCCCCGGAGGAAAATAAACAGAATTGCCTCGATAAGTAGGTAGGCGTTAAAAATTATCAGACACCCCCCTTATCAAGGGTAGGGTTGATTCATGAATCAACCCTACCTTATCAAGGGGGGCAGGGGGGATCGAACCTAAAATCCATTTTTAATTTAATTATAACCAGCTACTTAATAGCTACAAAAATATCACTTCTTGAGTTTTTTTCCTGTTTAAAACACCGAACAAATTTAACCATCGAATCACCAGAGTCTGCTGAAGCTTTCACCCTCTATATATTTGCTAAATACAGAAATCATCTATTTTTAGGGCAAGGTAAAAGCAGCAATTACGGGATAATGATCGGAAGGAATAAGATTCAACCAACGAGAAGGATCGACTTTTGCCCAATCTAACTGCAAACGGCTATCATAATAAATTGTATCGATGGCTAAATAAGGGGTATCGGTGTAATTATTAAAGCTCATTTGTTCCGCTAATTCTAAATCGGCTAAAGCGTCCTTTAATTTAATTTCTGGCTGCAGAGGTTGAGTTAAAATCTGACGGGGTAATTGCTGAGAATTAACATTAAAATCACCTGTTAAAAACAGGTAATCTTCTGTTAAATCTAGTTGACAAAAATGCTCTTGTATGCACTTAGCCCCTAAGTTCTTAGCTTGGTCGCTATAGTAATCGAGATGGGTATTATAAAACTGCAAAGTTTGCCCCTCAAGAGTGCCAAATTTAGCCCCCGTTACCATGCGGGGATAAGGATTACCCCAAGCTTCAGTGATACTGCCAATAATATCGGGAGTTTCTGATAGCCAAAATTCGTATATTTCCAAACATTGTAACCGACTTGGTTGATATAAAATCGCACAATGTTCATCTAATCCTGTCCCCCTGCGATCGCTGCCTAAACTTTGGTATTTTGGCAATAAACGGTGTAGATCCAATAGTTGATTAGCGCGAGCTTCCTGAGTACCAATTATATCAGGAGAATAGTGAGCAATTAAAGCCGCTACTGCTTCCCTTCTTACTCGCCAATTACGCTCATCGGGATCGGGTTTATCGTAGCGAATATTAAAGGACATTGCTGTTAGTTTCATAGGAAAATGGAGAATGAGGAAGGGAATCGGGAGTGGGAAGTGGGGAAGTGGGGAAGTGGGGAAGTGGGGAAGTGGGGAAGCTGTCTCATCACCCTATCACCCCAAAACCCTCCGCAACGCGCACGCAGTGACCACCCTATCACCTGAATACTGAATACTGACTCCTGACTCCTAACTCCTAATAATTAATTAGGGCTTGCTGAATAAATCTAAAAACCTTGTTGGGTAAGACTTTTAGACCTTTTGTCAATCAAAAAGTAATGGATATGGGAGTGATCGGGGGGAAATTTAGGCACTTTTTCCCTGAAAAGTAGGTAATTGGCCACCGCAAAACTGGTAAAACCCCACACCCCACACCCCACACCCCTCACCCTGCCGCCAGGAAAAACTTTTTCAGCAAACCC